>NZ_LUFI01000054.1:0-38280 GCF_005281675.1 Sphingobium sp. MP9-4
GTCAACGCGATCGCGCCGGGCTATATCGCGACCAACAACACCGCCGCGCTGCAGGCCGACGAGACCCGCAACCGCCAGATCCAGGAACGCATCCCGGCCGGCCGCTGGGGCGACCCCAGCGACATTGGCGGCGCCGCCGTGTTCCTGTCGTCGCCGGCGGCCAACTATATCCATGGCCATGTCCTCGCCGTCGATGGCGGCTGGCTGGCCCGCTGATATCCCGTCCTGCGCCCGTTCCCTAAGGAGGGGCGCAGGACACCCCCGATCCAAGAGGAGGGCTCAGCCTCCCGACCCATCACAGGAGGACGGATGCCCGATATCGACCGGCGGAGCGCGTTGACCGGGGCTGCGGCCCTGCTGGGCGCCAGCCTCGCTCGCCCGGCGCATGCCGCCACCGCCAGCATCGTGACCACCCGCAAGGGCCGGGTCGCCGGCACCCGCGAGGGCGGCCTCCATGTCTTCCGCGGCCTGCGCTATGGTCAGGATACCGCGCCCCGCCGCTTCCAGGCACCGCTTGCGCCCGATGGCTGGGCCGGCACGGCCGATGCCGGCGCCTTCGCGCCCTCCTGCCCGCAACAGGGCAAGCAGGATCCGGAGGGCGAGGATTGCCTTTTCCTCAATATCTGGACCCCCGGCCCGGACCCGCGCGCCAGGCGGCCGGTGATGCTCTATATCCATGGCGGCGCCTATTCCAACGGCTCCGTGGTCGATCCGCTGACCTATGGCGACCGGCTCGCGGCGCAGGGCGATGTCGTGGTGGTGACCGTCAATCACCGGCTCAACATATTCGGCTATCTCTATCTCGCCCGGCTCGATCCGCGCTTCGCCGACAGCGGCAATGCGGGCCAACTCGACCTGATCCTCGCGCTGCAATGGGTGCGCGATAATATCGCGGCCTTTGGCGGCGATCCCGGCAATATCCTGGTCTTTGGCCAGTCGGGCGGCGGCGCCAAGATCGCGACGATGATGGCGATGCCTGCTGCCGCCGGCCTGTTCCACCGTGCCATCACCATGAGCGGCCAGCAGGTGACGGCCTCCGGCCCGCTCAACGCGACGAAGCGGGCGCAGGCCTATCTCGCCGGGCTGGGTGTAAAGGCCGATGACCTGTCATCTTTGCTGTCACTTTCGACCGCGCAATTGGTGGAGGGGCTGGCAGCGCAAGATCCGATATTGGGCGGCGGTCTCTATATGGGGCCGGTGCTCGACATGACGCATCTCGCGCGCCATCCCTTCTGGCCCGATGCGCCGCCCCAGTCGCTGGCGATCCCGATGATGCTCGGCAACACCCATGATGAGACCCGTGCCTTCATCGATCCCCATGGCCCCAAGCTCCAGGGGCTGGACTGGTCCAACCTCGCCGCCCGGATCGCCCCGGAACTGCGCATGGACCTCTCGCCCGAATGGATCGTCGCCCAATATCGCGCGCGCTATCCCGACTGGTCGGCGGAGCGCATCTTTTATGCCGCGACGACGGCCGGGCGCAGCTGGCCGGGGCAGGTGCTGGAGGCGGAGGCGCGCGCCCGCGCCGATGCGCCGACCTGGGTCTATCAGGTGGATTTCGCCTCGCCGACCCAGCCCGAACGCGGCGCACCGCACACCATGGACATCGCGCTCGCCTTCGGCACGCTCGATGCGCCGGGCAGCTTCACCGGCACGGGCGCAGGTGCACAGGCCGCGTCGCGCGCGCTGATGCAGCGTTTCCTGGCCTTCGCCCGGCGCGGTGATCCCAATGGCAGCGGAATGGCGCCCTGGCCGCAATATCGGCTGGACCGGCGCCAGACGATGATCGTCGATCTCGACAGCCATGTGGAAAGCGATCCGCGCGGCTGGGAGCGGGAACTCTTCGCCCGCGTCCCCTATATCCAGCCCGGCAGTTGAACGCCGTTCGTTGCCGGGCCGCAACCAAAAGGGGGTGGGCGCGTTGAGTCCGTCCATGCAGTTGGAGGAACCGCATGGATACCCAGGATGTCGATTATGTCTCGGAACGCGGCGAGCTGCATTTTCTCGCAGCTCTGGTCGATGAGCTGATGCGCCGGCTGATGCTGTCGGGCGTGCTCAGCCAAGCCGAGCTCAACGCGATCGAGGCGGATGTCGCCAAGCGCATCGGCAATGTGCCGCGCGCCTGGTAACTTGCCTGCTCAGTGAACCACCGGATAGCTGATGATCAGCGCCAGCGGTTCCTTGCCGACCTGCCGGATGCCGACCTTGGCGTCCTTGTAGAGATAGGCGGCCATGCCCGGTGTCAGCGGCTTTTCCACGCCGTCGGACGTCACCACGCCTTCGCCCGACAGGACATAATAGACCTCGTCATGGGCGATCGGATGGACGCCGATCGCCGCGCCGACATGCAGCACGCGCTTGCGGAATTCCATGCTGCGCGGCTGCGGAACGGCGTCGCTGATGCGATAGGCGGTCGACATGCCGATCTCGCCATGGGGCGGCGGCTCGTCGCGCATCACCTCGCGCTCGTCGACGACCACCATCGGCGGCGCTGCGGCCGCCGCCAGCAACAGCATCAGGCTCATGGCTTTGGCTCCTGTCGCATCATCTTGTCGCGGTCCGACAGATGCTCGGTCGTCTCGTCCTTCTGGCCGGGATAGCGGCCCGATTTCGGCTCCATCGTGTCGAGGTTCCACTCGCCCTCGACAAAGGGCGCGCGGGTCGGCGCGAATTTGGGATAGCCGCCGACCTGCTTCTCATTGTCGATGATCTCGCCGCGCCCTTCCGCCACGAAGAACAGCACCCGCAGGTCGTCGGCATCCCGGTCCCACGGGCGCGCGCCCGCGCGCCACAGCACATGGGTCTCGACATCCCGCACCGGCAGAACGTCCAGCCCCTGCCACCAGGTCGGCGGCGTCTGCGTCTCGATCAGCCTGGCCTTGGTCTCGCCATAGCGGCCGAACATCGGCAATGGCTTGCCGAACTTGTCGACTGCCAGATTGTCCTTGCCATAATATTCCAGGTCGCCGTCGCCGCCCAGCGTCAGGAAGGGCAGGCCGGTTGCCGTCGATACGCCGCCGCGCATGACATTGCCGACCGCCGCCAGCTTGCCATTCTGATAGGGATGCTCGCCCCATTCCAGCGCCATCAGGTTGTAATGGATACCGCGTTCGCCCGGATCATAGATGATATTGTTGACCACGGCGGCATGGACGCCGCCCTTCAATAGCGGGTTGCGCTCGACATTATGGGCGTAGATGTTGCGATAAATCAGGATGTTGGTCGCATTGTCGTGGATCAACGTGCCCTTGCTGTGCTCGCCCTTGGGATGGCTGGCATTGGCCAGGCCCTCGGCCGCCAGATTATAGGAAAAGGTGATGTTATGCGCCGTGTTGGCGCGCCATTCGTCGGGCGTCTTGCCATTGAAGCGCGGGCCGGATGCCGACATATTCTCGTCGATCGCCCAGGTGAAGCTGCAATGGTCGACGATGATGTCATGGCCGCCGACCACCGACATGGCATCCGCCTCCCATCCGCTCAGTAGCGGCTGGTCGTCCACTCCGGTGCGCACGCGGATATGGCGCATGATGACGTCATGGGTGGCGATGTCGATGCCCGACCGGATCAGGGTGATGCCGGGGGAGGGGGCGGTCTGGCCCGCAATGGTCAGATAGGGTTCGCGGATGGTGATGGTCTGGCGCGCCATGTCGATGACGCCGCCGACCTCGAACACGACGATGCGCGGGCCCTTCGCCTCCAGTGCCGCCTTCAGGCTGCCGGGGCCATCGGCTGCCAGCGTGGTCACGCGGATGATGCGGCCGCCCCGGCCGCCGGGCGTTGCCGATGCCCAGCCGGCGGCGCCCGGAAACGCGGTCGTTGTGCTGGATGCGCTGGTCCTGGTTGGGGCGGCGGATAGGTTTGCTGGCAGGGGGATCAGGGCAAGGCCGGCAAGCGGCAGGGCGATCAGTCTGGCGGTTATTTTCATGCTTCCGAAGGCTCCTCTCCTGGCCAGACTTGCACCGTGGCGGCGATGATGCAAGCAATTTGACACCGGTGTCGAATCTGTTTGCGGTCATTGTGGCGGCGAGGCGAAGGCGCGGGCTGCGCGCCGTCATTCTACGCGGTGTGGCCCATATTGCGGTGCAAAATGGCTCGATATGGATGCTTTTCCGACAGGAGGGCGCGGAAAATCGCCGCGAGCGCTGGCCTGACAGCTTCAGACATAATTGCCGCAATGATCATTGACATTGATCCGCAGTCGGGTCACAAGTTTCTGACACCGGTGTCTTCAAGGGGACAACATCGGGCCGCACCCCCAAAGAGGCGTGGCGGAAATATGGAGGGATGTTTCTATGATTGCGTTCGTACAGGCTTCGTCCGCCCGGAAATGGCTGTCCGCAGCCTCGACCCTGGCATGCGCCATCGCCTGCGTTTCCGCCGCTCAGGCCCAAGCTCAGTCCGTGCAGGGCGATGCCGCGGTTGCGCCGGATCAGGGGCAGGCGGATGCCGCGGCCCAGGAATCCGACATCATCGTCACCGGTTTCCGCCAGTCGCTGGGCGCGGCGATCAACCTCAAGCGTCAGTCGGTCAGTTCGGTCGATGCGATCGTGGCGGAGGATATAGCCAAGTTCCCCGACCAGAATCTCGCCGAATCCCTGCAGCGCATCCCCGGCATCTCGATCCAGCGTGACGGCGGCGAAGGGCGCGCGATCACCGTGCGCGGCCTGGGCGCGCAGTTCACCCGCGTGCGCGTCAACGGGCTGGAAACGGTCGCCACCTCGACCGATGGTGCCAGCTCGAACCGCGATCGTTCCTTCGATTTCAATGTCTTCGCGTCAGAGCTGTTCAGTTCGCTGGTCGTTCACAAGACCGCCGAAGCCTCGCTGGACGAAGGCTCGCTCGGCGCCGTGGTCGATCTCAACACCGGCAATCCGCTCGGTGGCAAGGAAGGTCTGACCCTCGTCGGTTCGGCGACCGCTTCCTATAATGATCTGGCCAAGAATTGGGGGCCGCGTCTGGCCGGCATCGCATCCTGGAAATCGGCCGACGGCCGCTTCGGCGTCGCCCTGTCGGCGGCCTATTCGACGCTCGATACCAAGGAACTGGGCAATAACAGCGTGCGCTGGGCCCAGGCCCGCTTCGACAATGTCGATGGCACCGCCTGCTTCACCCAGCCCAATTCGGGCGGTTCCTATATTCCGAGCCCAGCCTGTAACGATGCCGCGCTGTCCTTCCATCCCCGCATTCCGCGCTATGGCGAGGTGCGTCATGATCGCGAGCGGCTCGGCCTGACCGGATCGGTGCAGTTCGCCCCGACCGATGCGACCAAGATCTCGATCGATGGCCTCTATTCGCGCTTCAAGGAAACCCGTGAGGAGAAGTGGGGCGAGGTGCTGCTGCGCTCCAACGAGCGGTCGATCAATGTCGTCAATCCGGTCTATGACGATAATGGCAACATGATCTCGGCCACGCTCAACGATGCCTGGGTCCGCACTGAACATTATCTGCGCAAGTCGAGCACCGAATTCTATCAGGTCGGCGGCACCTGGGACCAGGATGTGACGGACAAGTTCCGCTTCACCCTGCTGGGCGGCCTGTCCAAGTCCAACGCCGACATTCCGGTCGAAACCACGGTGGTCTTCGATGATCGCGATGCCCAGGGTTATAGCTATGACTATAGCGACATGAAGCATCCCAAGCTGACCTTCGGCACCAGCGTGACCGATCCGGCCAATTTCCAACTCGCCGAAATCCGCGACCGTCCGTCCAACACCACCAACCGGTTCAAGACCGCGCAGTTGCGCACCGAATGGGACGCGGCGGAGGGGCTGACCGTGAAGGTCGGTTCGATGTGGCGCCGGTTCGACTTCAAGACCGTCGGCTATCAGCGCGATACCGCGGTCTGCGGCAATGGCGGCAAGGATCTGGTGCTGGGCACTATCACCTGTTCGCCGACCAGCCTGTTCGGCCCGAGCGCCGTCTATGGTTTCCAGGCCACGCCGGAATTGAGCGAACTCTTCACCCTGGGCAAGGCGGGCCAGCCGTCGGGCACCACCACCCAGTGGCTGATCCCCAATCTGGACACGGCGACCGCTTACACCAAGCTCTATGACCGCGCGCTGGCGCTCGACGTCGGCAACAACCGGTCGGTGCGCGAGGAAGTGACCGGCGGCTATTTCCAGTTCGATGCCAAGGGCGACCTGTTCGGCCTCGAATATGCGCTGAACGCGGGCATGCGCTATGCCAAGACCGATCAGCGCTCGACCGGCCTCAATGGCGGCATCCCGGTCACGATCAAGCGCAGCTATGAGGATTGGCTGCCGGCCGCCAACCTGGCCCTGTTCCCGACCGACAAGCTGGTCATTCGCGCGGCGGTGGCCGATGTGATGACCCGCCCGACGCTAGGCAGCCTGACGCCGGGCGGCTCGGCCGACGGCTTCCAATATCGTGTCAGCTACGGCAACCCCTATCTCAACCCCTATCGCGCGACCGCCTATGACCTCGCCGTCGAATGGTATTTCGCGCCCCAGTCGCTCTTCTCGGTCGCCCTGTTCAAGAAGGATGTGCAGAGCTTCCCGGTCGCCGCGACCATTTCCAACGCGACCTTCGCGGAAACCGGCCTGCCGGCTTCGGTGCTGGTCAGTTCCTCGCCCGCCGCGCTCAATCCGGCGCTGCAGGCGGAACCGATCTGGACCATCGCGACCACGGTGAACGGCACCGGCGCCTCGCTCAAGGGGGCGGAAATCGCGCTGCAGCTGCCCTTCACCTTCCTGCCGGGCATCTTCAAGCATTTCGGCATCCTGGCCAACGCGACCTTCATCGACTCCAACGCCACCTATAATGTGTCGGGGCCGGCGGTCGTGCCGGGTGGCGGTCTGGTCAATGTCGCGCGGGAGAATACGTTGTTCGGCGTGTCGAAGCGGGCCTATAACGGCACCTTCTATTATGACGACAACCGCTTCAGCGCGCGCGTCTCGGCCAGCTATCGCGGGCCTTATAGCGACCAGAACAGCGGCACCGGCAACGTCTTCGAAGGCTATAATTCGACCGTCAATGTCGACGCCTCGGTTCGTTACAAGGCGACCGACTGGCTGGAATTCACTCTCGACGGCATCAACCTGACCGATGAATATCGCGGCCGCTACACCGACCTCGATGCCAATCGCAACTATGAGTACAACCATTTCGGCCGCACCTTCCAGTTCGGCGCGCGCGTGAAAATGTAGCCTGTTCTTTCGGGTCGCGCCGTCACGGGCCAGCCGCCTTCTGCACGAGGTGGCTGGCCCTTTTTCTTGGGCCAGCGGTGGGGTAGGGATGGTGCCGGGCAGACGACAGCAATAGTCCATTCACGCAATGACATTGACTCGCGTTAGCGTTCTCAAATATGGCGCCGCCAAGAATATTTGGGGGATTATATGGTGCGGTCGTCTTTCTTCTTTTCCGGGGCGGCGATCGTCGCGCTGGCCGGTGCTGCCCTGACCAGCGCAGCCATGGCGCAACAGGCGCCGGATGCCGATATGGACCAGGCCCGCGCCGACATCATCGTCACCGGCGAAAAGAGCGCTCGCACCCTGCAGAAGACGCCGACCAGCATCGCCGTCGTCACGCCCGAGACGATCGAGCGCGAGGCGCTGATCGCCATCCAGGACGTCTATAACCGCACTGCCAACCTGTCCGAAACCTACGGCTCGTCCGGCTTCACCATCCGCGGCATCAGCAACAGCGGCGTCGGCGCGGGCGGGCAGGCAGACGCCGCCAGCGTCTATGTCGATGGCGCGCCTGTGCCCAAATGGGCGCTCTATGGCGGCCCGACCGACCTGTGGGATGTGCAGCAGGTGGAAGTGCTGCGTGGCCCGCAATCGACCATCCAGGGCCTCAACGCGCTGGCCGGCGGCATCGTCATCACCAGCAAGGATCCCTCGCTGACCCGCTGGGGCGGTGACGCGCGCGTGCTGTGGAGCGAATATGATGATCGCACCTTCTCCGCCGCGATCGGCGGACCGATCATCAAGGATGAGTTGGGCATCCGCCTGTCGGCCGAGCGCCGCAACGATCGAGGCCTCATCTACAATGTCACCCGCGACGAATATAGCGATGCGCTGGAATCGCTCAATCTGCGCGGCAAGATCAAATGGACGCCCCAGGCCATTCCGGGGCTGGAGGCAGTCGCCAGCTATAATCGCGTGCGGCGCGACGGCGGCTATCTCTACGAATATGCCCGCACCGACGTGCCCAATTATTTCAATCACCGTATCGCCACGGGCGACCAGCCCAGCCGCGGCAAGATCGACAGCGACCTTGCCGTCTTCAACATCAGCTATCCGCTGGCCCAGGGGCTGAAACTGTCGAGCGTCACCTCCTGGAACCGCTCGCGCGTCCATTCGGTGATCGATACCGACGGCACGCCGCAGGATATCCAGGCGATCGACAATCGCTATAATTACCGCACCCTGACCCAGGAAATGCGCCTCAACTATGATGGCGAACGGCTGAGCGGCCTGCTGGGCGCCTGGTATTATCGCCGCACCGGCAGCATCGACCAGAATAGCCGGGTGAACATCGATACGCCGACCGCCACCATCGCCGCCCTGCTGCGCGCCAATGGCGCGACCGCAGCGCAGGCGACTTTCCTCAGCAATGCCTATGCGTCACAACTGCCGGTCATCCCGGTCGCCTATTCGGCCGACCAGCCGGAAAAGGTGGAGACGATGGCGCTGTTCGGCGACGCCCGTTTCAAGCTGACCGACCGGCTGACCCTGATCGGCGGCTTCCGCTACGATCATGAGCGCAACCGCTATGCTGCGCAAACCGTGGCGACCTTCAACGGCACGCTGCCCGATGCCAATTTCCTCGGCGCGGCCTATGCCCCGATCATTTCGCTGATCAACCAGGGCGTTCTGGGGCTGGTCGACGATGCTTCCTCGCCGCTGGCGTCCAACAGCCGCAGCTTCAACGCCTTCCTGCCCAAGGCGGGGATCAGCATGGACTGGACGCCGGACCTCACCACCGCATTCACCGTCCAGCGCGCCTATCGCTCGGGCGGCTCCAGCCAGAACCCGGCCCGCGCCCTGCTCGTCGCCTATGATCCGGAATATAGCTGGAATTATGAAGGCTCGCTGCGCTCCAAATGGCTGGACGGGCGCCTGACGCTCAATGCCAATGCCTTCTACATGACGTGGAAGGACCAGCAGGTCACCGCCTATTTCGGCCAGAATGCCTATGATTATAACACGGTGAACGCGGCCGGATCGCATCTTTACGGGTTCGAGGTGGAGGCGAATGCCACTATCGCGCGCGGCATCGATCTCTATGGCTCGGTCGGCCATGTCCGCACCAAATTCACCGATTTCGTCCTGCCCGCCGGGGCGACCAGCACGGTTGACCTCACCGACACCCAATTCCCCTATGCGCCGCGCTGGACCCTGTCGGGCGGCATTAATGCGCAGTTCGGGCCGGGCTTCGTCGCCAATCTCAACGCCAATTACCGTTCGTCGGTCTTCACCGGCGTCGGTCAGGATCAGGGCCAGTACAAGGTCGGCGGCCGCACGGTCGTCAATGGCAAGATCGGTTATGAGACCGATCATTGGTCGCTGTTCGTCTTCGCACGCAACATCCTCAACGAGGATTATATGCAGTACCAATATGCCGCGATCCATCAGGCGATCCTGGGCGAACCCCAGACCGTCGGCGTCGGCGCGAGCGTCCATTGGTGATCGCACTCGCCAGCCTGCTGCTCATCACCGGCGGCGCCCTGGGCGCGGCCCTGCTGCGCCGCTCCTGGGTGCGGCGGGATCGCTCCGTGCTTGGCCTGCTGCTGGCGGGATGGGCCATATTGATCGGCCTGCTGGTCGCTGCCTTCCTGCTGATCGGGCCGGTCAAGGGGCTGGCCTTGGGACTGGCGATGGAGGGGATCGGTGCGCTCGCCATCATCTGGTTCGGCCGGGTCCGGCGCAAGGCGGCGCGGGTGCGCGATGGCGATGTCGCGCCCGAGCCGCTGGAGGAACCGGGCCGCTTCTGGCGCGGGGTGCTCCGCGCCTTGCTCGCCGGGCCGCTCGGCATGACGGCCGCGATGGGCGTCGCCTTTTGCGTCACCGTCTATCTGCCCGGTGATCCGCGCACCCGGATCGTGCTTGGCGGCCTGTTGCTTCCGATCCTCTGGGGGCTGGCCATGACCTGGACGTTGGCGGACCGTCGCCTGCTCCGCGCCACCGCCGTGCTGGTCGGCACCAGCATCATCGGCTTCGGCCTCGCCGCCTTGGGAGGGGCCGCATGAACGACCAGAGCGTCCAGACCAACAGCCGGGCAAAGAAATGGCGTTGGCCCTTGTCGCCCGAAACGGTGCGATCGGTGCTCAGCAGCCATTCGGTGCTGGGCCTGGCCTTTGCCGCGATCATCTATATCGTCTGCCTGACCGGCACGGTCGCGGTGTTCGCGCCCGATCTGGAGCGGTGGGAAGTGCCGGCGACGCCGGTGGTGACCAGCCTGTCGGATGCCTCGGCCGCCCGCGCCATCGCCGAAGCGGCCAGGCGCGCGCCGGCCGACACCACCCTCTATCTGTCGCTGCCCACTGCGAAACAGGATGGCGCCAGCCTCACGGCCTTCAGCGCGACCTATGAGCATAAATGGGCCGTGGCGGCCGATGGTGCGCTGTCCGATCTCGAAGCGGTCTGGACCGAATTTCTGCTCCATCTCCATATCAACCTGCATCTGCCGCGCAGTTGGGGGCAGTTCATCGTCGGCCTGACCGGCGTGGCACTGCTGTCCTCCCTGGTGTCGGGCATATTGGCGCATCCGCGCGTGCTGCGCGATGCCTTCCACCTGCGCCTGGGCGGTTCGCGCCGGCTGCAGGAGGCCGATCTGCACAATCGCCTCGGCATCTGGGCCTTGCCCTTTCACTTCACTCTGGCGCTGACCGGCGCGCTGCTGGGCCTCAGCACCATCATCGTCGCGATGCTGGCGATGCTGCTCTATCGCGGCGACATGGGGAAGGTCTATGAACTCTTCCTCGATCCGCTGCCCAAGGTTGACGCGCGCGCCGTGCCCATTCCCGATATCGCCCGGCTGATCGCCGATGCCCGCGCCCGCGCGCCGGCGGCCGTGGCGGACAATATCATGGTCGAACGGCCCGGCCGCGCCGATATGCGCATCTCGATCCACAGCGGCCGGCCGCACTTGCTGACCCAGCAGGACGAG
The DNA here is from genome assembly GCF_005281675.1 of Sphingobium sp. MP9-4. Taxonomy (NCBI): domain Bacteria; kingdom Pseudomonadati; phylum Pseudomonadota; class Alphaproteobacteria; order Sphingomonadales; family Sphingobiaceae; genus Sphingobium; species Sphingobium sp. MP9-4. The sequence continues at coordinate 11,134 of NZ_LUFI01000054.1, forward strand.
GTGCAATATGATGCGCGCGGGCAACTGCTCCATCAGGAACAGCCGCAGGATCTGGTCGCCGGCACCCGGATGCTGAGCGGCATCGGCCAGCTGCATTTCGGCTGGTTCGGCGGGCTGCCCGTGCGGATCGCCTATGGCCTGCTCGGCATTGCGCTGTGCATCGTCACCTCCAGCGGCGTGACCATCTGGCTGGCCCGCCGCCGCGATCGCGGCCGGCCCGCGCCGCAATGGGAACGGATCTGGGCAGCGATCTGCTGGGGTCAGCCGGTCATCCTCGTCCTCACCGCCGTTCTGGCCTTCGCCTTGCCGCATGTGTCGCTGCCGCTGGCCTGGCTGGGCCTCACCATTCTGTCTGTGCTGGCCGCGGGTATGGCCAAGGCGCTGCCCGGTCCGCGTCTGTCTCGCGGCCTGCAATGGGCGCTGGTCGCCGGCCTGCTGGTGGTGGCGCTGCTGCACGGCGCACCGCTGCTGGCGGGCGGGCAGGGGCTGCTGGTCGACCTGTTGCTGCTTGCCGGCGGCATCGGCCTATTGCTCGCGCTGCTGCGCAGCCGCGCTCCAGCCAAGGTCTAAGGCAGAAACTTGCCATTCCCCTCCCGTAAACGGGAGGGGCAGCGAGACTTGCGCGCGCAGCGCGCTAGTCGCAGCGGGGTGGGCTTTCGCGACGCTGCCCCGGCTTTCCTACTCGGCCCATCTCTGATCTACCCTTGGGCATGCCAGCGCTGCCCCATCGCTTTTCATACCACCCGCCTGTCGCGTGGCTGTCGCTTCATTGTCGCCTTGGTGTCGCGTCGAAGGCGCGCGGGCGTGACCCGTTTCCCCCGCCACTGTCGCGTCACAGGCGCATGACCGGCGCGTCGTGGGTGCATCACAGGCGCATTGGCCCGAAATAGCCCGCACGACACTGTGAACTTCGCCTGTCGCGTCCCGTGTCGGCCCCAATCGGCCTAAAGCGCGCGAAAACGGAAGTCGGTGAAGCGCGCTTCACCCGCACCGGCGGAATAGAGGCCGGGGCGCAGCATCAGGAAGCCGCCGCGCACATTATGGTGATAGCCCGACACTTCCATCCCCCGGTCGAACCGCGTCCAGCTCTTGCCGTCATCGCCGCTGATGTGAAAGCGGATGATATGCCGGTCGTTGGTGACGCGCATCCGCATCCGGCGGCCATGGGGATTGGCGGGGCGGCCGCGTTCGATGCCATATTGATGGGTGACGAACCGCTCCTGGTCGAAGCCCAACCCGCAATAAAGCTGCTCGTCATAGAAGAGCAGCAGCCCGGCGACGCCGCCCGGTGCAATCTCGATCGTGCATTCGAACTGATAGGCCTGGTCAGCTGCCACCAGCAGCAGCGGCGACGAACTGGAGGGGGCGGTGCCGCTGGCCTTCAGGACCAGCGATCCGTTTTCCACCCGCGCGCGTTGCGCTTCCTGCGGCGCTGGCTTGAAGAAATTCCAGCGCGAACCGACGTGCAATGCGCGGAAATCGTCCGACAGCGGCTGGCCATGCGGCCCGGCCTGGCCGCCCCTGGGCTTGGCGATCGGCTGCGACAGGTCGCCGCCGGTCATGCGGAACCAGCCGTCCGCCGTCCATTGGACCGGGTCGAGCAACGTCTGGCGTCCCAGTGTCCAATAGCCATTTTCATAGCCATGATAGACCGACCACCAACTGCCATCCGGTCCCTCGACCAGGGTGGCATGGCCGCGCGACCACCATTTTTCGGCGCGATCGACGGTCCGCACGATCGGGTTGGCCGGGCAATTTTCCCACGGTCCATGGATCGAGCGCGAACGGGCGGCGATCACCATATGCCCGGTCGGCGGTCCGGCCGTGCCGCCCACGGCGGTCACCAGATAGAACCAGTCCTTATGGCGCAAAATCTTGGGGCCTTCGGGCGAGAAACCCTCGACATCCCAGTCGTCGGGATAGTGCCAGGGATCATAGACATGTTCGGGCTGGCCGACGGTCGCCAGACCATCGTCGGTCAGGCGCACCCGGTCGCCGCCCGACAGGAACAGCCAGCGCGACCCATCCTCGCCCACCGCATGGCCGGGATCGATATGGTTGGGCAGGTTGAGGTCGATCGGATCGCTCCACGGCCCCTCGATCCGGTCGGCCCAGATCACATAGCTCGTGTTGGGAGAGGCCTTGACCGGGATATAGAGATAATAGCGGCCCTTATGCTTGCACAGTTCAGGCGCCCAGACCGACCCGATATTCCGGTGGAGCGCCGGGCCGACCGGCCGCCAGTTCACCAGGTCGCGCGAATGCCAGATGATGAGGCCCGGATAGGAATCGAAGGTCGAGAAGGTCATGTAATAATCCGCGCCATCCTTCAGGATGGTGGGATCGGGATGGTCGCCCGCGATCAGCGGATTGAGGAAGCGGCCGTCGCCCAGGTCGGCGACGCGCTGATTGTCGAAGCCGCGCCGCCAGTCGGGCGCGGGGGCAGGCGTGGCCGGTGGGGCAGGGGGCGCCGCCCGCGCCTCGCTCAAACCACCCGCCAGCGCCGCCGAAGCCGTCGCCAGCAATGCGTCCCGTCGGCTGACTGCCATGACCCTCTCCCGATTATTGATACCGGTTACCTAAGGGCCATGGCCTGATGCTGTCAAATGGCGCGGACCTCTTCTTCGTAAAGCTCCAGCGGCAGTCCGTCGGGGTCGGCGAAGAAGGTGAAGCGCCGGTCGGTATATTCGTCCACCCGTACCGGCTCGCACGCCACGCCATGGCTTTCGAGCCGGGCGACCTCCGCATCCAGGTCGCTGACGGCAAAGGCAAGGTGGCGCAGGCCACAGGCTTCCGGGCGCGAGGGGCGCGGTGGCGGATTGGGGAAGGAGAAAAGCTCGATCTGCGCGCCGCCGACGGCCAGATCGCATTTCCAGCTGTCCCGCTCGGCGCGATAGACCTCGTTCAGCACGGCAAAGCCGAGAATGTCGACATAGAAATAGCGGGACCGGGCATAGTCGGACCCAATGATGGCGATATGATGGATGGCGTGCATCGCCCAGCGCTATCGCGGGATGCGCCTGCCACGCAATGGCTATCCGGCGATCAGTGCCTGAAGGTCGAGCAGCGCCCGACCGAAGGACAGGCCCTGCGGCCCGGCGACGAAGCGGGGTTCCCACTCCGGCCCGAACTTGTCCTTGTAGGCGCGCAGTCCCTCAAAGCCATAAAGCGCATTGCCATGCTGGTAGAGCAGCGCGCCCAGCTTCGACCAGAGCGGTGCCAGTCGGCGCGCCTCCAGCCCGGAAAGAGGCGCAAGACCCAAGTTGAACCAGCGATAACCATGTGCCTTGCCCCACAGCATCAGGTGGATGAACAGAAAGTCCATCGTGCCATAGGGCGCGCCGTCGTCATGGCGCATCAGGTCGACCGACAGTTCGGACTGGTCGGCCGCGGCCCAGATATTGGCGAAGGCGACGATCCTGCCCTCCTGCCGCACCACGGCACAGTCGAACCGCGCCATATAGGCGCGATCGAAGCGGCCGACGCTGAAGCATTTTTCCTTGTGCCCCTTGGCCTGGAGCCAATGGGCGGAAATCTCGGCCAGCCGGTCCATTTCCTTGTCCAGCATGGCAGCGGGGATGATCTCGAAACTGGCGCCTTCGCGCACGGCGCGCCGCTCGGCATAGCGCAGCGGCTTGGCATCCGGGCCGTCCAGCGTGAAACCGGCCAGATCGACATGCGCCTCCTCGCCATATTTGACGATCTGCAGCCCCAGTTCGATTGCGAGCGGCAGCATGTCCTGGCTGATCTGGTAAAGCAGCAGGCGGCCCTGCGCCGCATCGGCCTGTTCACGCAGGCGCCAGAGCAGGTCCGCCCACTCGCTTCGGGCGCCGATCGGATCGCCCATGATGATCCAGCTATGCCCTCTGATCTGGTACATCAGGCAACAGGTGCCGCCATCCGACACCAGGAAGCGCTTGTCGCCGATATAGGCAAGATTGGCGTCGGTGCGCTCGGCCAGCGCCAGCGCGGCCTCCGGCGGGACGGCGGCATTGCTCGCCAAGACGGGAATGGTCGCGGCCGGGCGCAGCAGGCGCCAAAGCGCCACACCGATCAGCAGGACGGCAACGGCCAGGCTGGCGCGCAGGAAGCGCGAGGCATCGGCGCGGGCGGCAAAATGCCACCAGAGGTCGTTCTGATATTCGACATGCTTGTAGGCGAAGAAGCCGATCCAGACGCAGAGGCCCAGAACCACTGCGACGGTCGCCAGCCAGCCAGGGGTGAAGGCGTCGGCGATGAGCTGGGTCCGACGATAGAAGGCCGGGCGCGCCCATTGCAGCAGCGCGGCGATCAGCAGCATCGCCGCCGCCTCCTCATAATCCAGCCCCTTGAGCAGCGAGAAGATCGCGCCGGCCAGCAGCAGGATGCGGGTCAGCCAGAAGGCCCCGTCCAGCCGCCGGTAGAGGCCGGCCGACAGGATCAGCAGCGCCGCGCCGACCAGGCTGCCGGCCATGTGGGAGGCTTCGAGGAAGGGCAGGGGCACGACGCTGTTGAGGGTGGCGACGCGATGCGGGATGGCCGGGAGCGAGCCCGATACCAGCAGGATGGCGCCGCCCAGGAAGACGAGCGCCGCCGTCATGATCGGCGCAAGGCCGGTCGTGACGGCTTGCAGGCCGCGCAGGGTGCGGCGCAGCGGCTGCCGCCAGCGCCAGCCCTCCTGCGCAACGATGATGCCGACCGCGATCAGCAGCGGCAGGATATAATAGACCAGCCGATAGGCGAGCAGCGCGGCCACCAGCTGCGGCCGGTCCACGCCGGGCAGGGCGGCAAGCATCACCAGTTCGAACACGCCGACGCCGCCGGGCACATGGGTCAGCAGCACGGCGACGATGGCGAGCGCATAGCCCAGGAAGAAGGCAGGCCAGGCGTGCAGGCCGACGCCGGGCACCAGGACGAACAGCGCAGCGCTGGCCGCAGCGAGATCGATCACGCCGATGCCGATCTGGCAGAATATGCGCGAGGCAGGCGGCAGCGGCAGGGACATGCGCCCAAAATGCAGCATCCGTCCCTGCCGGCCGGCATAGAGGATCAGGCCGATGATGGCCGCGAGGGTCAGGCTGCCCGCCAAACGCAGCATTGGCGCGGACAGGCGGACATCGCCCATCGACAGCGTTTCCGGCCGCCAGACCAGCATGGCCGCCGCCAGCGTCAGGACGCCGCCCCAGAAGGTGGCGCCAGCGATCGCGACCACCCGCGCTACATCGGCAACACCCAGCCCCGCCGCGCTGTAGATGCGGTAGCGCGCCGATCCGCCGGTCAGCAGCGACAGGCCCAGATTATGGCTGAGCGTATAGCTGGTGAAGGAGGCGAGCGCCGCCGTGCCATAGGGCAAGGGGCGGCCGATCGAGCGCAGCGCCAGCACGTCGTAGAAGGTGAGCGTGACATAGCTGATCGCGGTCAGCAGCAGGGCGGGGATCAGGGCTGTCGGGCCAAGTGCATGAAAGGCCGCGCGGATGTCGCGCACATGCACATCGTGCAGCAGATGGTAGAGCGCGACGAAACCGAGCGCGGCGAGCAGCACGACCAGCCCGACCGACAAGGGCGTCTGGTAACGGCGCAAATATGTCATGGCCCCCATCCGCCGCTACCCTGTTTTGACCCGGTGCCAGAGCTGGCTGCGGCAGAAAAGCCCACCCAGAATGCAGCCGGAAATCTTCAACTGATCGGGGCCCTGCTGGTCGATGGTGGAATAGAAGGTGCGGCCCATGTCGGGCACATAGACCCGCCCGGCCCAATGGCCCGGTCCCTTGGGGCGATAATCCTGCAACAGGGTGGTGCCGACCAGATGCGGGATGCCGGCATCGCTGGCATCGGCCAGCGCCTCGGCATTGGCGTGGCTGACCCAGCCGCACAATCTGTCCTGGCAGGCGCCGGTCGTGACCGTGACGCTGCCGCGCGGATTGATCCAGGAACCCAGCACCGGATCGGCCGCCATCGCCGGAGCGGCGGCGATCAGGCTGATGCCGGCAAGGAACAGGCGCAAGGCATGAGGCATGGGTCAGGTCTTCCGGATCAATCCCTGCCGGGCGAAGGCCGCGTGCAGGACATGGTAGAGCGCATCGACATCATGGTGCAATGGATGCCCGCCCGGCAGCGCGACGGTCTGCCCATTGGGCTGGTGCAGCAATGGGCACAGGCTGGCCGCTTCCTCCTGTCCATGGACGCAGAGCAAAGGCGCCCAGTCGAGCTTGCGCGCGGTCGGCAGGGCGTCCGCCTCCGCCATGGCAAAGGTGAATATCTCACCGGGCGAAGCGCGATATTCGACCGTGGCGCCTGGCACGACCAGCGCCACCATGGCGATGGCCCGGCGTTGGGCAGCGGGCAGCGCGGCAAGGCCGACATGCGCCATGTCGGCGCCGAACGACTGGCCGATCAGGATGACCGGCGCGGCGGGATCAATGCTGTGGGCCTGAGCCAGGGCTTGGCTGATCAGGGTAGTGGCTTCGGCAGAGCTGCGGGTCCTGCGAAAATAGGTCAGCGAATTGACGCCGACGGTCGGCATGCCGTCTCGCGTCAGGCGTGCCATGATCCCCGGCCCCATGCCGACCTTCATGCCCATGTCGCCCGACAGGATGATGACGATCGGCGTGCCATGGCCCGGCCGATAGCCCTGTGGGCGGGAGAGGGAAAAGGGATCGCCGCCCAGATAACCGAGCCATTGGAAGGCCGCTGCCAGCAGAGCGAGGATCAGGATGGGCAGGATATATCGGATGCTCTTGCCGCTGCGCGCCATCATGCCGTCTCCTCGATAGACCCGAGCGCCCGGCACGTCGGGAGGAGACCGACGTGCCGGGCTGTGAGCGGTCGGAACAAGACCCACGCGTTCCGACCGTTCGGCCAGCTGGTCCAAGCTGGCCTGTTTCGTGCCACCCAAGGGGGAGGGGAGGTGGCACGACCGATATGGTCCATGACGGCCTGCGGTAGCGTGGCTGGAAGATGAACTTTTGGAGAGGCGGCCGATCAGATGCGGCGGGCGACTGCGCCGGCGGCCCAGCCCATGCCGACGGCCAAAGCGATGGCGGTCAGGCCATAGAGGAACGACCAGCGTTCGGCCGCGACGGCCATGAACTGTTCGAAGCCCGATTTGCGGACATGGATGTCGCGCACCGCCGCTGCCACGACGCGGCCGTCCTGCACCAGGAAGGTTTCGGCGGTATAATCGCCCACGATCACACGGGCCGAAAGCGGCAGGCGGGCGCGATAGAGCACGCCGTCGCTAATCTCCACCGTGCCGGGGCGTTCGACGAACAGGCCGTTGCGCTGGCGCAGATCGACCAGGCCAGCCTGGAACCGGTCGAGCTCGGCACTATCGTTGAGCGAGGAGGGGGAGAGTTGCAGCTTGTCGACGCCCAGTTCGTAGATTGCGGCGGTCCGCTCATCGACGATCTGGGCGATCGGGCGCGAGGAGGCCATGGCATAGAAGCTGGGCGCAGAGCGAAAGCGGGCGCGGTCGGCATTGACCCAGATGCCGGCGACCTTCTGCTTTTCGCGCATGGTGATCGACTGTTCGGGGCCCTTCAGCACGACGACGATGTCCGCCGGCTTGTCCGGCCGCCGACCGTCGGGATAGACGATGGCGCCGAACAGCAGCAGGTCCGCGCCGGTGAAGCTGTACTGGATCTCGACCTCGCGCTGCGACACATCAGGCACCAGTTGCGGTTCGTCCGCGGCACTCAGCAGCAGGGCCAGGGCTGGCAGGATGAGGCAGGATATCCTCATTTCACGTCGATCGTGAAGATTTCGTCGGGCCGCCAGCCCAGCCCCAGCGCCATGCGTGCGGCGACCAGCAGCACGATCGCGGCGAGCAGGATGCGCAGATATTCCGGGCGGATCGTCATCGACAGCCGGGTGCCGACCTGCGCGCCGGTGACGCTGCCGATCAGCAGCAGCATGGCCAGCACCAGATCGACCGCTTTGGTCGTCATCGCGTGCATCATGGTCGTCGCCATGGTGACGAACAGGATCTGGAACAGCGACGTGCCGACCACCGACTGGGTGTTCATGCCGAGCAGATAGAGCATCGCCGGCACCAGGATGAAGCCCCCCCCCACGCCCAGCAACATGGTCAGGATGCCGGTTGCCATGCCCAGCAGCAGCGGCGCTAGCGGCGAGATATAGAGGCCCGAGCGATAGAAGCGCCAGCGCATCGGCAGTGCGGCGACCAGCGGATGGTGGCGGCGCTTGCGCGCCTGCATGCGCTTGCCGGTTTTGAGCGCGATCAGTGCCTGGATCGACTCCTTCGCCATCAGCGATCCGATGCCGCCCAGCATCAGCACATAGAGGATGCCGATCACCGTATCGATCTGCCCCAGCGACTGGAGCAGGCGGAAGATGAGGACGCCAAGGCCCGCGCCGACCACGCCGCCGGCGATCAGTACGCCGCCCATGCGGAAATCGACGGTGCCGCGCGACATGTGGGTGACGACGCCGGACACGCTGGCGCCGGTCACCTGGCTGGCGGCAGAGGCCGCTGCGACCGTAGGCGGGATGCCATAGAAGATCAGCAGCGGCGTGGTGAGGAAGCCGCCACCCACGCCGAACATGCCCGACAACAGGCCGACGACGCCACCCAGTCCGATGATGACCAGGGCGTTCACCGACAGATTGGCGATGGGCAGGTATAGATCCATGCCCCATCGGGTTAGAGACAAAAGACTCCGAGCGAAAGCCGAGAGATGGCTGGCAGGCTAAAAATCGGCGGCGAGTGTGACCGCCAGGCCGGAAGCCGGTTTGGCTTGGCCGGCGACACGTTCACGCCATTCGATCCCGATGCGTGCGGCGATCGCTGGAAGGGGCAGGCGAAACTGGATTTCGGGGCCGATATCCAGTCGTTCGACATCGGGTTGCGCACCACCAGACAGGCTGAGGCCAACGCGCAGAGGGCTGCCCTTGATCGGCGCGAGAAGCGAGAATTTTCCGTCGATGAAAAGGTCGCGCTTGTGCAGCCCCACCATGCCGGTCTGCGCATAAAGGCTGGCCTCGGACGGTCCTGCCACGGGTTTTGGGCCAAAACCGCCGACGAGCAACAGCGCGAAAGCGTCGCGCGCCTGGGTATCGAGCGCGATCCGTCGTTCGGCGGCAAGGCTGACGGCGATATGGCGTATTGGCTGATAGGACAGGCCGATCGCGGTTTCGGGCGCTTCTGGCGACTGGAGGGCCGTCGTGGCCCGACCATAAGCGGCAAGGCGCCCCGAGGATCGCGGCATCAGGTCGAAGTCGATCCGTGCCCCGGCCTGCGACCCGCCAAGGCGCCCCACAGTGGCGAGGTCTGCCGAAGAACCACCGCCGGAGCGCCAGAGCAGCCAGGCGCTGCCTTGCCAGCGATCATGACCGACGGGCGATATGGTCGATACCGAAATGGCAAGCGGTTCCATGGCTTTGGGCTGGGCTAGGGGAGATCTTTGTCTGGAGGCGCCAGAGTTCAACGACCATGCCGTCGATAGTGGCGCGATGGCATAAGCGGTCCGGACTGGCTTGAAGGGCGAACGCGCACGGATGGCTTGCCACTTATTGCCAGAATATATTGCTGTCTCTGCTCTGTTGATGATCGGGATCATGCGCTCCTGACGAGTGGGGGAGCCGATCCGACTGCCTTTGGCCGGGGCTGGCACTGTCGCTGGTAGCGGTGCTGTCGACGCGATCGTGCCGAACAGACGCATGCCGGTCCAGCCAATGCACAGCATGAAAAAGAAGCGCACCGGCCGTCCATCGGCCGATGATCCGATCATGCCTGCTCCTCCATGTCGGGGAAGCGATGTTGCGTCTTGTCCCACACCAGTGGCTTGCCCAGCAGCGACTGGACATAGAGGATCACGGCGCGCCGGGCGGCCAGGATAGCGATCGCGTTGCCGACGAACATGCGCGGCACGGCCGCCAGTCCATGCCGCCAGCCATAGGCATGGCCGGCAAAGATTGCGCGCATCGTGATGCGCCATGCCATGAGCCAGAGATTGAGCGTCAGCAAGGTGTCGATCAGCGGCGTCGACGGGCGCATTTGCGGCGCCAGGAATGGGCGCGCCAGTTCCAACACGCTCCAGAGCAGCAGCGTGGCGTAGGCGGCGACGATGATCAGGGCCGCAAGGGTGGCGCGCCGGTCCCTGATCCGCATCCACCATTCGGCCGGGCCGCCCTGCCAGCCCATCCGATCCCATCCGGCAAGCGAAATGCCGATGATCCAGCGTGCCTTCTGGCGGATGGCGGCCGGAGCGCTGTCGGGAAAATATTCGCGGGTCGCGACAAGACGGCCCTGTGCATCACGGATGCGCAGGAAGATGCCCCGGCCGCCCATGTCGGCGATCCGCAACCCCGCTTCATAATCTTCGGTCAATGACCCCGGATCGAATGGCCCCGCGCCAGCATGAGGGGCGAGAGCGGCCAATATATTTCTTTCAAAGGCGCAGGCGACGCCAGCAGAGGGAATGGATGCACCAAGAAATTCCCTCACCGTCAGGGACTTGCCATGGGCTTCGGCAAACTCATCACAATAATGATTGGCGATGGCACGGGAAAACCAGGTGCCGCGACCCGGTAGTGGCAGTACCGGCAATTGCACCAGCGCGAACCGGTCGATCATATGATCGAACAGCCGGATTTCATCGGGATGCACGACGTCTTCGGCATCATGCATGACGACGGCCTTGAACCGGATGCCGCTTCGACCTTCCTCCGCCAGCATGCTGCGCCAGTTGATGTTCAGGCAATCGGCCTTGGTAGTCGGGCCGGGGCGGTCATTCAGGCACAATATGATATGGGGTTGATCGATGGCGGCTGATGCGATCGCGTCGATCGTCGCCGGATCATTGGGATAAGCGCCGACGAATATGCGATAATCGGCATCGCCCCAGCAATGTACGGCATGGCGCAACATTGCGCCGATGACGTCCGCTTCCTGCCAGGCGGGAATGAAGATGGCGATACGGCCGGGCGTCGATGAAGGTGGCAATGTCGCCATCGTCATGCGGAGGCGGCGAGGATGCCGGACCGCCCGCCAGGCTCGGCGGATCAGGAACAGAAGGTCGATCGCCAGATCATCCAGCCCGCCCAATGCGAAGCCGATGACCGCGAACAACAATATCTCATAATGCAGCGCCTGTAGCGCGCCAAAGAGCATGTCCCCCACGATCCCGGATTCCCCCTGTCCCGATCGCCATGCGGCAGGGCGAATTTATGTCATGAGAACAGCGGTCTTCCAAGTATTTTGGAGAAAGTCTGTCAACATTGGCCGGCTGATCTGGGTTGGACCTGAGCGGAAATTTCCCTAAGGGGGAAGAATGGCAATACCGGCAAGCACTTATGGAGAAGAGACGTGACCGAACGGCCCGTGTCCGCCCTCAGGAATTTCCTGAAGGGAGAAGCAGGCAGTGGCGTCTTGCTGATGATTTCGGCCGCGATCGCAATGATCATGGCGAATCTTCCGGGTGCTGCCGGCCATGTCTATCATGACATCTTCCATATGGTGACGGGGCCGGTGCTTGCTCCTGCGCTCGGTCCCACGACGATCCATTTGTGGGTCAATGACGGACTGATGGCGATCTTCTTCCTGCTGGTCGGGCTGGAGATCAAACGTGAGTTCGTCGATGGCGGACTGTCCACCTGGGAGAGGCGGCGCCTGCCTTTCATCGCGGCGGGGGCGGGCATGATCGCGCCAGCGCTGGTCTATCTGGCCGTTACGGCTGGGGAACCGGCCCTGGCGCGCGGCTGGGCGATCCCGGCGGCCACGGATATTGCCTTCGCGATCGGGGTTCTGGCGCTGCTGGGATCGCGGGCTCCCGCATCGATCAAGCTGTTCCTGACGGCTGTCGCGATCGTCGACGACATGGGGGCGGTCGCGATCATTGCGCTGGCCTATAGCCAGGGGCTGGATGTCATGGCTTTGGCCGGCGCCTTTATCGTCCTGCTGGTCATGTTCGGCATGAACCGCGTCGGCGTGCGGGCCTTGGCACCTTATCTCATCGGCTTCCTGCTGCTCTGGTATCTGATGCTACTGTCGGGCGTGCATGCCACGATCGCGGGCGTGCTCGCCGCCATCACCATCCCGGTCAATCGCACGCCGGGTGCGCCGGATGCGGTGGACAGTCCGCTCCATCGCCTGGAACATCTGATCCATCCCTGGAGCGCCTATCTGATCGTGCCGCTCTTCGGCTTTGCCAATGCCGGCATCACGCTCAATGGCGAAGCGATCGGCGCTCTGCTCAGCCCCTTGCCGATCGGCGTGGCGCTCGGGCTGCTGCTTGGCAAGCAACTGGGCGTGTTCGGCAGCATCTGGCTGGCGCAGAAACTGGGCATCGCGGCGCGGCCTTCGGGGGCGACCTGGGTGCAGATTTACGGCATGGCGCTGTTGTGCGGCATTGGCTTCACCATGAGCCTGTTCATCGGCGCGCTCGCCTTTCCGGGGCAGCCATTGCTGGTCGAGGAGGCCAAGATCGGCATCCTTGGCGGATCCTTGCTGTCCGCGCTGTGCGGTTATGCGGTGCTGCGTTTTGCGCCGACACCGCGATCAGTCGCGCGGGGCGCAGGGTGAGGGGAATCGCGTAGCATTAACCTTCATGCTACTATCGCCTTGCCGTTGCCGCGACTCGCTTCGCGTCAGCGCGCCGACCGCACTTTCGAAAAATACGGGAGGAGGGCGAACCGATGGAGACGGACGTCAATTATCTGCTGCACCGCCAGCAGATGTCGCTGATCAACGCGCAGGCAACAGCATCGCCCGAGGGGCGCGCTGCCTATGAAGGGCTGGCACGCGGTTATATCGATCAGGTCGAAGCCTATCGCAGACGCAATGAGCAGCAGGAGAGGCTGATCATTCCGGCGCATTGATCCTCCGATCGTTGCGCCATCGCGCTATCGACGGGAAATCAGGCGATCGATAACTTCCTGATGCGGGCCATCGGCACCGCATTCGCGCTCCAATATCTTCTTGATCTTTTCCAGTTCGGCTTCGGTCAGATGTTCGATGCCGATGAAGTCGTTGCGCGCAGTCTCGATTGAACGGATCAGTTCGTCGAGCTTGGCCTGGATCGCGGCGCCGTCACGGTTCTGGGCATTCTGGATCAGGAAGACCATCAGGAAGGTTACGATGGTCGTGCCGGTATTGATCACCAGTTGCCAAGTGTCGGAATAATGAAAGAGTGGGCCGGTCACGCCCCAGATCAATACCACGCCGACCGCCAGGATGAAGGCGAGCGGCTGGCCGGTCCAACTGGCGATCCGTGCCGACAGGGCGGAAAATATCCGATCCATGCAAACTCCTTTGGATGTCCTGCGCATTTAGGCTCTGTTCAGCCATCTGCTGTCATGGCCATGCCCATGGCAACCATATCTTTTCGTGCAACGATCGGCGCGCTCGCCGGCTCCCTTCTGCTGGCCTCCTGCGCCAGCGTTTCCCCCGAATCACGTGTGCGTGCCGGATTGATCGACGCTGGTCTTTCGCCGCGAATGGCGGGCTGCATGGCCGAACGCATGGTTGATCGGCTCAGTTTGGTGCAGTTGCGGCGGCTCCAGTCGATCGCATCGCTCCACAAGTCGCACATGGGCAAGATGAGCATGGATGAACTCCTCTATAAAGTCCGTGCGCTGGAGGATCCGGAGATTTTCCTGGTGACCAGCAAGGCCGCCATTCACTGCTCCTTCTGACGCCGATTTCACAATAAAGCAGGGTCGGGTTTCGCAAGGGTTTTGCAATTTTGCAAAGTCGTTTTGCGAAATGGCTCTGGCCCTGCTTCCTCGCCTGTGCTTAACCCGCCTCAACAGTTTTCCTGTGAACAAAGGACGGGCTAGCCCATGAACATTCACGAATATCAGGCGAAGGAACTGCTCGCCAAGTATGGCGCGCCGATCGCCGCCGGTCACGCTGCCTTCACCGTCGAGGAAGCCGTCGAGGCCGCCAAGAAGCTGCCCGGGCCGCTCTATGTCGTGAAGTCGCAGATCCACGCTGGTGGCCGCGGCAAGGGCAAGTTCAAGGAACTGGCCCCCGAAGCCAAGGGCGGCGTCCGCCTCGCCTTCAACCTGGACGAGGTGAAGGCCCACGCCACCGACATGCTCGGCAACACGCTGGTCACCATCCAGACCGGCGAAGCGGGCAAGCAGGTCAATCGTCTGTACATCACCGACGGCGCCGACATCGCCAAGGAATTCTACTTGGCGTTGCTGGTCGATCGCGCCACCAGCCGCATCGCCTTCGTCGTGTCGACCGAAGGCGGCATGGACATTGAAGAGGTCGCCCACTCGACCCCCGAAAAGATCCACAGCTTCTCGGTCGATCCGGCCACCGGCTTCCAGCCGCACCACGGCCGCGCCGTTGCCGCTGCGCTCGGCCTGACCGGCGACCTCGCCAAGCAGGCTTCGAAGGTTGCTGCGTCGCTCTACGCCGCGTTCCTCGACACCGACGCCGAGCAGATCGAAGTCAACCCGCTGGCGCTGACCGAGCAGGGCAACCTCCTCGTCCTCGACGCCAAGGTCGGTTTCGACGGCAACGCCATGTTCCGTCACAAGGACATCGCCGAACTGCGCGACCTGACCGAGGAAGATGCGGCCGAAGTCGAAGCGTCGAAGTACGACCTCGCCTACATCAAGCTGGACGGCAACATCGGCTGCATGGTGAACGGCGCTGGCCTGGCCATGGCGACCATGGACATCATCAAGCTGAATGGCGAATTCCCCGCCAACTTCCTGGACGTGGGTGGCGGCGCCACCACCGAAAAGGTGACCGCGGCGTTCAAGATCATCCTGAAGGACCCGGCCGTTAAGGGCATTCTGGTCAACATCTTCGGCGGCATCATGAAGTGCGACATCATTGCCAATGGCATCGTCGAGGCTGCCAAGGAAGTGAACCTGTCGGTTCCGCTGGTTGTCCGCCTGGAAGGCACCAACGTCCAGCAGGGCAAGGACATTCTGGCCAATTCGGGTCTGCCGATCGTCCCCGCCGACGATCTGGGCGATGCGGCCAAGAAGATCGTGGCAGAAGTGAGGAAGGCGGCCTGAGCCCCCTAATCACCTGAGAAGATACGCCATAGGGCGTGGGTGACCTGGAAACGGGTCGCCCACGTCCGTGTTCGCGTTGGCGGGCGATGGCGTGAAAATGGAGGATGTTGAAATGAAGATCCTTGTGCCCGTGAAGCGGGTTATTGATTACAATGTGAAGCCGCGGGTGAAGGCGGATGGCACGGGCGTGGACCTGGCCAACGTCAAGATGAGCATGAACCCGTTCGACGAGATCGCCGTCGAGGAAGCCATTCGCCTGAAGGAAAAGGGCGCGGCGACCGAGGTCGTGGCGGTATCGATCGGCGTCGCCAAGGCGCAGGAAACGCTGCGCACGGCGTTGGCGATGGGCGCGGACCGCGCCATCCTGATCCAGACCGATGACGAAGTCGAACCGCTGGGCGTTGCCAAGCTGCTCGCCAAGGTTCAGGAAGAGGAAGGCGCTGGCCTGATCATCCTGGGCAAGCAGGCGATCGACGATGACAGCAACCAGACCGGCCAGATGCTCGCCGCGCTGCTGAACCTGCCGCAGGGCACCTTTGCCAGCAAGGTCGAGGTAGAGGGCGACAAGGTCAACGTCACCCGCGAAGTCGATGGCGGCCTGGAGACGGTGAAGCTCAACACCCCGGCGATCATCACCACCGACCTGCGCCTCAACGAGCCGCGCTATGCGTCGCTGCCGAACATCATGAAGGCCAAGTCCAAGCCGCTGGCGAACAAGACCCCGGCTGATTACGGCGTCGACATCGCCGCCCGTCTGGAGACGCTCAAGGTCTCCGAACCGCCCAAGCGCTCGGCCGGCATCAAGGTTGCCGATGTCGATGAACTGGTGGCCAAGCTCAAGGCTCTGGGAGTTGCAGCATGACGAAGACGCTCGTTTGGGTTGAACATGAGGGCGGCGCCGTCAAGGACGCGACCCTTTCCGCCGTGACCGCTGCAGCCAAGCTGGGCGAAGTCCATCTGTTGGTCGCTGGCCAGGGCGTCGACGGCGTTGCCGCCGAAGCCGCCAAGATCGCCGGCGTGGGCAAGGTCCATGTCGCCGACGACGCGGCCTTTGGCCATGCGCTGGCAGAGAATGTCGCGCCGCTGATCGTCGAACTGATGGGCCATCATGACGCGTTCGTCGCGCCGGCCACCAGCAACGGCAAGAATATCGCGCCGCGCGTCGCCGCCCTGCTGGACGTGATGCAGATCAGCGACATTCTGTCGGTCGAGAGCGAAGATACCTTCACCCGCCCGATCTATGCCGGCAACGCGATTGCCACGGTCAAGTCGAAGGACGCCAAGAAGGTCATCACCGTTCGCGGAACGGCCTTTGAAAAGGCGGCCAAAGAAGGCGGCAATGGTGCGGTGGAAGCTGTGGCCTCGACCGGCGACAAGGGCATTTCCTCTTTCGTCGGCGCCGAGATCGCCAAGCTGGAACGCCCCGAGCTGACCAGCGCCAAGATCATCGTGTCGGGTGGCCGCGCGCTGAAGGACGGTCCGACCTTCGAGGAATATATCATGCCGCTGGCCGACAAGCTGGGCGCGGCGGTCGGTGCCTCGCGCGCTGCGGTCGACGCTGGGTATGTCCCCAACGACTATCAGGTCGGCCAGACCGGCAAGATCGTCGCCCCGGAAGTCTATATCGCGGTCGGCATCTCTGGCGCGATCCAGCATCTGGCCGGCATGAAGGACAGCAAGACCATCGTCGCCATCAACAAGGACGAGGATGCGCCGATCTTCCAGGTGGCCGACATCGGCCTGGTCGGTGACCTGTTCAAGGTGGTGCCGGAACTGACCGGCAAGCTGTAAGCTGATTTGGCTTGAGTAGGAAAGGGCGTGGGGAGTGATCCCCACGCCCTTTTTCTGTGCGGGCTATTCGCAGTTGATGTCGTTCTTGTCGATGGCCCGACCGGCAAGGGCGCCGCCGGCACCGCCCAGGATGGTGCCGAGCGTCTTGGAGCCGCCGGGAGCGATGACATTGCCGAGCACGCCGCCGGCAAGGGCGCCGACGATGGTGCCGGTGGTGCCGTCATCCCGCTTGCAATAATAGCGGCCGTCGCGGTCGCGGTAGATCTGGTCATTGTCGCCGAGATGGCGGCGCGGCGGGCGGCGATCCCGGTCGCGGTCACGGCCGCCGGGCGGACGGTTGTAGCCGCCGGGGCGGTCATAGCCATAGCCGCCGCCATAATTGTCCGAGGCGCAGGCGCCGAGCGGGAGCATGGCAAGGGCGGCAAGCGCCATTATGGGGGTACGCACGGGATAGTCTCCTCTTCTTTTCCCTGTCGGGAGGAGAACCCGCAAGCGGCGCGAAGGTTGCGCCAAGATACTGATCAGAAACGCGAAACCGCCCGCCGCTGCCATCGAGAGGGGAGTGCGGCAGCGAGCGGACGGCATCAACGGCGCGTCGAGATGGCGCGCCGCCGAGAGGATGGGCGTCAGTGCGCCAGGGGCGAGGCGCCGCTAGCCGTGGCCGGGGTGACGACCGGGGCCGGGCTGTCCTGGATGCGCTGGTCCTCCAGCTTGGCCTTGGCTTCGCTGTAGCGGGCGACGAGGTCGTCCTTGAACTCGGTCAGCTTGCCCTCGTCATAGAGCTTCTTGCCGACATAGCCGGCGATGGCGCCGAAAATCAGGGTGCGGATCATGGGGAACTCCTTGGTTGCCAGTCGGGGAAAAGAACCGGCGTCGGCGGCAAGGGTTCCGAGCATGATTGCGTCCGCGACAGGCCTTGCTAGTCTTGCGACGGACGGTGGCGGGGGCCGCCGTGACAAGGGGGTGGCAATGTCGGCATTCGATCTGGTGTTCGCGGTGTTCGGGTTGCTGCTGGGGCTGGCGATCGCCGAGGTGCTGGGCGGCTTTGCCCGCGCGCTCAAGCTCAAGCGGACCGCCAAGCCGGTGCGGATCGGCTGGCTGACGCCGCTGCTGGGGCTGTTCGTGCTGCTGGACCTCACCAGCTTCTGGGGCAGCGCCTATATCATGCGGGACCAGATGGATGCGAGCTATCTGACGCTGGTCGTGGTGCTGGCGATCGTGGGCGTCTATCATCTCGCCGCGTCGCTGATCTTTCCCGACGAGCCGGAACAATGGCCCGATTTCGACGACTGGTATGACCGGCAGAAGCGGATGGTGATCGGCGGGCTGCTGCTGGCCAATGTCGCGGTCACGATCGGCCAGGGCGTGCTGGAAGAGGTGAGGCCGGTGGCCGAAGCCCCCGCCGGGCCGCTTGCCCCCTATGCCGCGCCGATCCTGCTGGGCGGGCTGGTGGGGCTGCTGACCCTGCTGGTCGCGCTGCTGCGGGTGCGGAGCCGGCGCGCGAACATGGCGATGCTGATCGCGGCGAACCTGATCTTGCTGGGCGCCAGCATTGCCGAGGATTATATCTGACCGGGATCGGGCGCCACGGTGAGATGGCGCCCGGCCCGATCATTCGCTTATCGGCCGATTATTCGGCGTGGGCGATGTTCACCGCGGCCATCTTGCCGCGCTTGTCCTGCTCCAGGTCATAGGACACGCGGTCCTTCTCGCGCAGGGTGGCGAGGCCGGCGCGCTCGACCGCGCTGATGTGGACGAACGCGTCCTGGCCGCCGGTGTCGGGCTCGATGAAGCCATAGCCCTTGTCGGCGTTGAAGAACTTCACGGTTCCGGTGATGCTGCTCATGATATTTCCTTCTTTCATGCGGCGGACCCATGGCGGGCACGCCGGGTCGCTAGAGGGGCAGGGAAAGAGGGAGATAGGTGCCGCAAAGCGCCGAAGACCGTCGATTTGCGACTATAGCAGCGCCCTTGTACGGCATTGCCGGCGTCCTGGCAAATCGCTGGCCGTTTCGGCGGGGTCTGCCGCCGCGTCCTCCTCTTCCTCCTCGTCTTCCTCATCCTCGCTCAGCAGCTCGTAACCGGCCGCTTCCAGGACGGCGATTTCCTCGTCGCTGCCCGGCGCGAAGCCGAAACGGGCGTCGCGGGCGCGGGTGGCGGCTTCCTCATAGGGGCGGGCCTGCGCCTCCAGCTCCGCGGCATAGGCGGCCTCCTCGGCTTGCGTCAGGGTGCGGTCATAATCGTCGATATCGTAATAATCCCCGCTCTGGTCGCCGGTGAAGTCGGGCGGGGCGGGGTAATCGGTGCGCAATTGCTCGCGATCCTCATCCCACCAGACGCCGCGCAAACGGGTCGCGGCCTCCTCCGGCGGCAGGTCGGCGCGGTGGATATGGGGGCGAAGTTCACACCGTTCATTGCGGTCGGAAAAGGGCGAGATGCCGGGCTGGACAGGTGGGCGCTTCGCACCGGGCTGGAGCGCCAGCCGGGCGGCGATGAAGAGCGCTACCGAGGCGGCGGGGGCGAGGGCGGTTGCCGCTTCCGGTGCGACGGGTTCGGGTGTCTCGGGCTGGTCGCCGTTGAGCAGGCGGGCGTCGGCCATCTGGCGGGCCATATGTTCCATTCCCGTGCGGGGCAGGCCGATCAGTTCGGATTCCTTGTCGGCCTCTTCGGCCGGGCAGATGAGGTCGAGATAGGCGGTGAAATCCTGGGCGACGACGCGGGCGAGCGCGGCATCCGACCCTTCGGGCGGGCTGTCGGCCATGCGATCGAGCCGCGCGAGCATCGACATGGCGAGGCGATTGTCATGGCGGTGGCGGCGGACTTCGTAATTGTCGGGATCCTTGCGGATCGTCTCCTCGCTGCCCATGATCGCGCGCGACAGGAGATCGTCGGCAAGGCGGGCGCGGGCGATCAGGATCGCGGCGTCCCAGCCGAGGCGAAAGGCGGCGCCGTCATGGCGGATACGCAGTGTATAGGCCGAGCGCGCGGTGATGTGCACCCCTTCGCAGGCGAGCATGATGACGCCGGTGGCGGCGAGTATCTCCAGGAAGCGCCGCTGGCGCGCCGGGCTCCAGCCATCGACCCGCCGCTGCGGATCGGGCGTGGGCATGGTGTCCGGCAGGGGCGGCGTGATCGGCGGGAATGTGCAGGACATGGCAAGGCCCTTTCAGGGAAAGAGGACGCGTTGCCGGAAGGGTAGGCAGAAAGGCGGGGTGTAGGACAGCGGAATAGGAATTGGCCACCAGTGCGCCCATCCGGGCCTGCAAAGCGCGCCTTTCTGCGTTCCGGTGCTCACGTACTTGAAGTACGCTGCGCTTCGTTACTCGAAAGACGCCCTTTTCGGCTCCGTCTGGACGCACTGGAGACCAATTCCTGCGTAGCGGTTGCTACGACGATCAGGGATATTGCTGGCGGGTGTGCTTGACGTTCAGGATTTCGATCGCTTCGGTGCCGACCCGATAGATGAGGATATAGTTGGGTGTGACGATCGCTTCGCGCGTGTCGGGAACGCGCCCGTTGCGGTGCATATGGGGATGATAGACCAATTGTTCTGCGACTTGGGCGAACAGGTCGGCCAGGCGCAGCGCAGCCGTCGGATTGCGATCAGAAATATAGTCGATGATAGTGCGCACGTCTTCCCGCGCTCTCTCGCGCCAGATGATGTGTGGCATCAGCCTTGCCGGGCCTTCTTGGCGTCGATGATCGCGCGCAGTTCGGCCATTACCTGATCATGTGGCACGCCCGGCCGGGGATCGGCCAGGCTCGCCTCAACCTCCGCCTTGAACCAAGCGTCATAGGCGGCGGCCTCCTCGGTCGTCGCAAATTCGGACTCGATGGGCGTGAGCTTCGTCATGGAGAAAGCCTATCAAAAATGCAGGGCTATGCCAATCTGAGGCCATAACGTCGCGATAGATCAGGCCATACCAAGGGAACTATTTTCTTTTGCTTGCAGAAAGTTTCTTACCGGCGTCGATCACAATTATGTCAGATGCTCGCTCACCCCGAGAAATTTTCTCATCTCGAACTTTTTCAATGTTTTTAATCTTAATATGCCCATCGCCATAATCTATTACAACAAATATCGCAAATTCCGACTTCGCTGCATCTTTGTAAAATTCTAATTGTTTATTGTAGCCATGTTCAACTGTCCCGCTGGATCTTTTCATCTCTACTAAGACTCGTGCAGTATAGCCGGTAGAAAATTTGAAATCTACCGGGCCACCGCCCATATTTGGCTCAGCGCTGAGGTCGATATCGTGAGCTTTGCAATAAGCATCTGCGATTGCGTAAAATATTAACTGAGATGCGCGCTCCCTTTTTGGCGTGTTATCTGCCCAAAGTGCTTCCCAAAGATTGCCTTTTTCAACGTGATGTTGAAATGCCCCAACGGCATCTAAAACAATCTTGTGGATTTCGTTTGGTCCCTTTTTGATATCGTAGGGCACAGTTTTCGTGATAATTTTATTGTTTATTAATGCGTCTCTGAAACGGTAGAATCCAAAGATATCTTCGTTCTGGTCGTAAGATGATGCAGCGCTTTTGACGGCATTGAGAAATTGCTCAAAGATAGTTGAAGATTGCAAAACTGCGGAGCGAACTGCCGCTTTTTGCTCTTTTATAGTGGGTTGGGCGATGCCGCCGAGCAGCTTGTTTACCTTGTCTCGCAACGCGACATTGTGTTGAGTTGCCTCCCAAACATCTGCCCAACTATCGGTAACAGGAAGGTCTCTAACGATGTCTTTCGGGATCAGGACCATTGGCTTCAACCGGCCATCTGGAGCTTCATACGTGGGCAAGGAGTAGCCGAGGTCGTCTGATTTATTGATTGGGATGCCGAGGTTAGCGCAAAAATCACTGGTCAACTGACAGAGTTGATCGCTCAACGCGCGAGTTGTCAGGTCGCTGATAGTATCAGAACCTACATCCTCTTCCAAAAAGCTCATGAGCGATATCAGTTCAGGGTCTTTAGAGCCGACTTTAATGATGTCTTTAGTCGTGCGTAAGACTTGCAATCTAATGCGACTTGGCCGCGAGTTTCCTGATCGCCCTCGTCGGCCATAACCCAAACCATTTTCTGGTGGTTCTTTAAGGCTGAGGTGCTTCTCAGCAGTGCGCCAAGCAGTGTCTCCTTCCTTCTCTGATACGGTAAGTAGTCGCACGAGGACTTCAAAATGCGTCCTAAATGCATCGATACCTTCACTCGCGATAATCGAGTTTGAGGATTTTTCTAGAAGCAATGGATCAATGAATAGGGGAAGGTCAAGATCGACAAATGGATCTATAAGCCCGGCATCGTCAAGTTTTTCAGGCGGTATATTAAAATACGCAGAGAAAAGTGTCGGAAGGTGCATCATCATCCCCCAGGCCGTGATCCAATATCAATGCATCATCCTGCTCCACAGTAAAGCGTTACTTGCTCAAAAAAGGATGGGAGTCACTCCGCCGCCACGGCCTCCAGCCCCAGTAACGGCGCCAGATAGCGCCCGGTAAAGCTGCGCGGTTCCTTCACGACCTGCTCCGGCGTGCCTTGCGCGACGACTTCGCCGCCTTTCACGCCGCCTTCCGGTCCCATGTCGATGATATAATCCGCCGTCTTGATGACATCGAGATTATGTTCGATCACCACGACGCTGTTGCCCTGTTCGACCAGGGCGTGGAGGACTTCCAGCAGCTTGCGGACATCCTCGAAATGCAGGCCGGTGGTGGGTTCGTCGAGGATATAGAGGGTGTTGCCGGTGGCGCGGCGCGACAATTCCTTGGCGAGCTTGACGCGCTGGGCTTCGCCGCCCGACAGGGTGGTGGCCTGCTGGCCGACCTTGATATAGCCAAGGCCGACTTCGGCGAGCATCGCCATCTTGTCGCGGATCGGCGGCACGGCCTTGAAGAATTCGACCGCATCCTCGACCGTCATGTCGAGCACGTCGGCGATGCTCATCCCCTTGAACTTCACCTCCAGCGTCTCGCGATTGTAGCGGGCGCCGTGGCAGACGTCGCAGGTGACATAGACGTCGGGGAGGAAGTGCATCTCGATCTTGAGCACGCCGTCGCCCTGGCAGGCTTCGCAGCGGCCGCCCTTGACGTTGAAGGAGAAGCGGCCGGGCTTGTAGCCGCGCGCCTGCGCTTCGGGCAGGCCGGCGAACCAGTCGCGGATATTGGTGAAGGCGCCGGTATAGGTGGCCGGGTTGGAGCGCGGGGTGCGGCCGATCGGCGACTGGTCGATGTCGATCACCTTGTCGCAATGTTCCAGGCCCGTGATCTTGTCATGCGGGCCGGCGACGATGCGGGCACCGTTGAGGGTGCGGGCGCTGGCGGCGTAGAGGGTGTCGATGGTGAAGCTGGACTTGCCCGATCCCGACACGCCGGTGATGCAGGTGAAGGTGCCGAGCGGGATGCTGGCGGTGACGCCGGTCAGGTTGTTGGCGCGGGCATTGTGGACGGTGAGCTTCTTGCCCGAGCCCTTGCGGCGCTTGGCCGGGACTTCGATGCGGCGGGTGCCGTTGAGATAGTCCGCGGTCAGGCTGTCCTTGTGCGCCAAGAGTTCGGGCAGGGTGCCCTGCGCAACGATGGTGCCGCCATGGACGCCGGCGCCCGGCCCCATGTCGACAATATAGTCGGCGGCGCGGATCGCATCCTCGTCATGCTCGACGACGATGACGCTGTTGCCGAGGTCTCTTAGGCGTTTCAGGGTGACGAGCAGCCGGTCATTGTCGCGCTGGTGCAGGCCGATCGAGGGTTCGTCGAGGACGTAGAGGACGCCCGACAGGCCCGAGCCGATCTGGCTGGCGAGGCGGATGCGCTGGCTTTCGCCGCCCGACAGGGTGCCTGATGTGCGGTCGAGGTTCAGATAGTCGAGGCCGACATTGTTGAGGAAGCCGAGCCGCTCGACAATTTCCTTGAGGATGGCGCGGGCGATCTGGTTCTGCTGCTCATTGAGCGCGTCGGGCATCGCGGTGAAGAAGGCGAGCGCGTCCACCACCGAGCGGCGGGTGGAGACGCTAATGTCCTCGCCGGCGATCTTGACCGCGAGCGCCTCGGGCTTCAAGCGCGCGCCGTGGCAGGTCTCGCAGGGCATGGCGGTCTGGTACTTGCTCAGTTCCTCGCGCATCCAGGCGCTTTCGGTCTGGAGCAGGCGGCGGTTGAGGTTGCCGATCACGCCCTCGAACGGCTTCTTCACCTCATAGCTCTTCTTGCCGTCGACGAAGCGCAGGGTGACAGGCTTGCCCCCGGTGCCGTGGAGGATGATGAGCTTCACTTCGCCCGGCAGATCGGCCCAGGGGGCGTCGAGGGAGAAGCCGAACTCCTTGGCGAGGGAGCCGAGCACCTGCATATAGTAAGGGCTGGGCGGGTTGGACTTGGCCCAGGGGACGACGGCGCCCTTCTTGAGCGATAGGGCTTCGTTGGGGACGACCAGTTCGGGGTCGAACTCCTGCCGCTCGCCCAGGCCATCGCAGGCCGGGCAGGCGCCCATGGGGGCGTTGAAGGAGAAGAGGCGCGGCTCGATCTCGGGAATGGTGAAGCCGCTGACCGGGCAGGCGAATTTCTCGGAAAAGACGATGCGGTTGGCGGGGATGCCGGCATTCTTCATCTTGCCCGCGGATTGCGCTTCATCCTCGCGGCCGGGGACGACGCCCTCGGCCAGGTCGACAAAGGCGAGGCCGTCGGCGAGTTTGAGCGCCTGCTCGAAACTGTCGGCGAGGCGGGTGGCCATGTCGGCATTGACCGCCAGGCGATCGACCACGACCTCGATGTCATGCTTATATTTCTTGTCGAGGGCGGGGGCGTCCTCGATCAGGTAGAGTTCGCCGTCGATGCGGACGCGGGTGTAGCCCGCCTTCTGCCACTCGGTCAGTTCCTTCTTATACTCGCCCTTCCGCCCGCGCACCACGGGGGCGAGCAGGTAGAAGCGCGTGCCTTCGGGCAGGAGCGCGACGCGGTCGACCATCTGCGAGACAGTTTGCGCGCTGATCGGCTCACCGGTGGCGGGCGAATAGGGGATGCCGACGCGCGCCCAGAGCAGGCGCATATAGTCGTATATCTCGGTGACGGTCGCGACCGTGGAGCGCGGGTTGCGGCTGGTGGTCTTCTGCTCGATCGAGATGGCGGGGGAGAGGCCCTCGATATGCTCGACATCGGGCTTCTGCATCATCTCCAGGAACTGGCGCGCATAGGCGGAGAGCGACTCCACATAGCGGCGCTGCCCCTCGGCATAGATGGTGTCGAAGGCGAGGCTGGACTTGCCCGAGCCCGAGAGGCCGGTGATGACGATCAGGCTGTCGCGGGGCAGATCGACATCGACGCCCTTGAGGTTGTGCTCACGCGCGCCGCGGACGCTGATGTGGGTCAGCATTCGGTAAACCTCTGCTTCGGAATGTGGGTCAGACTCATGGGGGCGTTGTTCCAGATTTGTTCCGTGGGGGCAAGGGGCGTTGCCCGGTCGGGAGGCAAGATAGGAAGGGGGAGCGGCCAGGGGAAGATGGCCGGGCGTGGACGATGGCGCGCTGCGCCGGCCGAAGGGCGTTTCTGGTTCGGCTGCGGGCGCGTCTCGGCCTGTCTCGGGGTTTCCATGGATGGCCGCGGCTATGGGATCGCACGTAGAAACGGGGCATGACCTATTGGCGGCTCCATTGGCATGCGGGCGTCCTGAGCGTGGCGGGCAGCGTCGCGGGCATGGCATTGGCGACGACCGGGGCCATGGCCCAGAGCGAGACGCCGGCGGGGCGGATCATCTTCCTGGGCTGGACCGAGGGCAAGGACCATTCGGTGTGGCTGTCCGGCGTCGATCCGGGCGAGTTTTTCGTCGTCTTTCCCGAGACCGGGGAGCGGGTGGACAGTTGGACCCAGCCCGATACCGGCCTGCACCTGACGGTATCGCCCATCGTGCGGGAAAATGGCGGCACCCATAATCTGTTCGCCCATATCCGCACCGAATATGCGGAATATGACAATTTCGTCGATTCCGCCGACCAGCATCCGGGCGGCATCAATTTCCCCGATCACTGGAACCGGCCCGACCCGGAACTGCCCGATCTGGTGACGCCGGAATTGCGGCCGAACCCGGATACGGTGACGCCGGGGCTGCGCCCCTTGCCGGATACGGTAACGCCGGGGTTGCGCCCCAATCCGGATTTGATCACGCCCGGATTGCGGCCCTTGCCCGAGACCGTGACGCCGGAGCTGCGTCCGAACCCCGATACGGTGACGCCAGGGCTGCGGCCTGACCCCGACACGGTGACCCCGGAACGGCAACCCGATCCCGAAATCGTCACGCCCGAACTGCGGCCAGTGCCCGTTCCCATTACGCCGGAGGCGCGACCAGACCCCGATACGGTGACGCCGGAAGTGCGCCCGGACCCTGATACGCCAACACCCGAAATACGGCCTGATCCTGATACGGTGACGCCGGGCCTGCGGCCTGATCCTGATACGGTAACGCCGGGCCTGCGGCCTGATCCTGATACGGTAACGCCGGGCCTGCGGCCTGATCCTGATACGGTAACGCCGGGCCTGCGGCCTGATCCTGATACGGTAACGCCGGGACTGCGGCCTGATCCGGATACGGTAACGCCGGGCCTGCGGCCTGATCCGGACACGGTGACGCCGGGGCTGCGTCCTGATCCTGATACGGTGACGCCGGGTCTGCGGCCTGATCCGGACACGGTGACGCCGGGACTGCGGCCTGATCCGGATACGGTAACGCCGGGTCTGCGGCCTGATCCGGATACAGTGACGCCGGGCCTGCGGCCTGACCCGGATACGGTAACGCCGGGCTTGCGTCCTGATCCGGATACGGTGACGCCGGGACTGCGGCCTGATCCGGACACGGTGACGCCGGGGCTGCGTCCTGATCCCGATACGGTGACGCCGGGGCTGCGCCCTGATCCCGATACGGTGACGCCGGGCTTGCGGCCTGATCCTGATACGGTGACGCCGGGTCTGCGGCCTGATCCTGACACGGTGACGCCGGGCTTGCGACCTGATCCGGATACGGTGACGCCGGGCTTGCGACCTGATCCGGATACGGTGACGCCGGGTCTGCGGCCTGACCCGGATACGGTGACGCCGGGACTGCGTCCTGATCCGGACACGGTGACGCCGGGCTTGCGTCCTGATCCGGACACGGTGACGCCGGGCTTGCGGCCTGATCCGGACACGGTGACGCCGGGTCTGCGGCCTGACCCGGATACGGTGACGCCGGGCCTGCGTCCTGATCCGGACACGGTGACGCCGGGTCTGCGTCCTGATCCGGATACGGTGACGCCGGGCTTGCGACCCGATCCGGATACGGTGACACCGGGGCTGCGGCCTGGCCCGGACGTGGGCGGGCCGACGGTGCGGCCGTTGCAGCGGCCGCGCCCCGAGACGCTGCCGCCGATCGCG
>NZ_LUFI01000055.1:0-38134 GCF_005281675.1 Sphingobium sp. MP9-4
TTCTTGGCCAGATGCAGCATCACCGCCGAATCCTTGCCCACCGAGTACAGCATCACAGGCCGATCCGCCTCCGACACTACCTCCCGCAATATATGTATACTCTCCGCCTCAAGGCGTTCGAGGTGCGTAAGACTGCGTGCCATGATTATGCTTCCTGAAATGGGGGTCAGGCGGCCGGGAGCCGCTTTTCGGCGTCGGCGATTTCCGCCTTCAGCCACATGGTTTCGGACAGGTTGGTGCCGCCGCTGCGGGCGAGCAATTGTTCGAGCGCCGCCTTCTTGACGGTCAGCGCTGCCTCATGGTCGGGCGCGACGCCCAGCGCGATGTCAAGCAGGTGCAGCGCCTCGAGCGGGCGCCCCGCCGCGGCATGGACATGGGCGCGGGCGGCGAGCGCCCCGGCGCCGCCGGCCAGTTCCACAAGGTCGGGATAGACGGTCGGGCGCGGCACGCCATAAAGGGCAGTGGTGCCATCCTCATAATGGAACCAGCCGGCATTTTCCTCCCAGATGGCGCGCACCACCCAACTGGTCTTGCCATGGAATTCGCCGATGCGGATCTCCTCGGGCAGGACGATCTCGCGCATCAGATCCTGGACATGCCGGCCGGCATTCATGCCGGCGATCGTCTCGCGCTCGATATAGGTGACGGCGGCATGCATCCGGTCGAGATCGGCGCGGATCGTGTCTGCGCCACGGATCGGATCGCCATGGCCGGTGATGACCAGTTCGGGCGCCAGCGACCGGACATGCTCCAGCGACTGGAGATAGGCGCGCACCAGCCGGGGGCGGTCGCCGCGCATCGTCACCAGATTGGGCATGGAGCGCCACACCGGGCCGAACAGATTGCCGGTGAAAATGATCTTTTCCTCGGGCATCCAGACGAACACCGAGCAGAGCGTCTCGCCGCCCGGCGTCTTCACCACCTCGAACTTGCGGCCGCCCTGTTCAAAGGCATGGACGGTCTCGACCATGCGGTCGGGGACGATGCGCGGCGGCTTGGGCGGTGGGCCGTCGCGCCGGGTCATCGACGCCCAGAGCTTGCCCGATCGGATGCCGAGGAACGGGCCGAGCCGGTCGAAATAGTCTTCGGTGTCAACGAAATTGACACCCGTGATCACCTCCGTACCCGGCTCCTGCTGGTCGGGCAGGGCGCCATAATGGTCGGGATGGGCCTGGGTGACGATGATGCGCTTCAGCGCGCCGGTGCGGTGGGGCGCGAACAGCCCCTTGTTGCGCGCGCCATTGCCGAGGAAGCCGGTATTGACCAGCAGGTCGCCATCGCCCGTCGTCACCAGATAGGCGTTGGAAATATCCTTCACCATGAAGATGCTGTCGGTAATGGCTTCGGCGTCGGTCTGGCCCTGTCCGGCCATGACGAGGGCACCCAAAGGTGTCTGCGGCTTCTCTGCAGTGGATTGCGTGCTCATGCGTCGGCTCCCTCGAACTCGATCATGACCTTGGCGGATTGCGGGCGGGCGGCGATTTCCAGCCCCTCCATCACCTGCGCGAAGGGCAGCTTGTGGCTGATCAGCGCCGCGATCTTGTCCTTGAGGCGCGGCATGGCGGCGATCACGTCGGGCATTTCGGTCGGATAGCCGACCGCCGTGGTGATCGTCATTTCCGTCGTCAGCATCGGGCCGGCGGGCAGCTCGATCGGCTTCATATAGGCGGCGGTGATGACATGGCGGGCATGGGTCTTGGCCATGGCGATCACGTCGGACAGGATGGAGGGCGCGCCGGCCGCATCGATATAGGCGTCGGTCTGCGCCTTTTCGCGGCCGAACACGGTGGTGGTGCCATGGATCGCCTTGATCCGGGCGATCACATCTTCCTTGGCCGGATTGATCGTGTGGGCGCCGAGCGCGCGGGCGCGTTCCAGCCGTTCCTCGGCCAGGTCGAGCGCGATCACATCCTGGCATCCCCGGTCGATCGCCCACAGCACCATGCCAAGGCCGATCGGGCCGCAACCGAAGATGACGACCTTGTCGCCGGCCTTGGCCTGCGCCCGGTTGACGCCGTGCATCGCCACCGACAGCGGTTCGCACATGGCGGCGACATCATAGGATATGCCGTCCGGGATCGGCAGCAGGCTGTCGCCCAGCCGCGCGTCGCGGACCAGCAATTCCTCGGTAAAGGCGCCCTCCGGTCCGCCGCTGCCGATGAAGCTGGGCGTCATCATCGGGTTGATGATGACGCTCTGGCCGACGCTGACGCCCGTGACCTCGTCACCCACAATCATGATCTCGCCCGCGCCCTCATGGCCGAGCGCGGTCAGCTTGCCGGGGCCGGGAATGCCGCCATTCTTGATATAGCTGAGGTCGCTGCCGCAAATGCCGCAGGCCTTCATCTTCACGACGACGTCTTTCGGGCCGGGCTCGGGCCGCTGATAGGCGTCGAGCCGGACGTCGTTCACATCATGGATGTTGAGCAGGTGCATCGGGGCGCTCCTTCGATCGGCTCAGAAGGCGTAGGGCGGGTAGACGAGGCTGCCGCCGTCGATGACGATCGTGTCGCCGCTATGATAGCGCGACGCGTCGGAGGCGAGATAGGCGCCGATGCCTTCGAAATCTTCGATCGTGCCGGGGCGATGGATCGGCGTCTTGGCCGAGAAATGCGCGTCGACGGCGGCCATGCGGGCCTTCATCTCCTCGCTCATTTCGCCATCGCCGCCGATGCCGGTCTTGATATAGCCGGGCGCAATGCTGTTGGCGCGGATCTCATATTTGCCCAGCTCGGCCGCCATGCCGCGCACGGCTGCGCCCATGCCGCCCTTCGATGCGGCATAATTGTTGATACCGGCAATGCCATGGAACATCGACAGGCTGCCGCAATAGACCAGGCTGCCGCCCGGTTCGCCGGCCTCGGCGCGGGCGACCATCGCCTTGGCCCCTTCGCGCAGGGTGAAGAAGGCGCCGTGCAGGTTGACCGCCAGCAGATCATGCCATTCCGCCGCATCCAGCGTCAGCACCGAGCGCGAGCGCGAGGCGCGACCCGAATTGGCGAAAACGCAGTCGATGCGGCCGAAATCGGCGAGCAATTTGGCATAGCCGTCGACGATCGCCTCTTCCGACGCGACATCGACCTGATAGGTTTCGACCCGGCCGGCGCCCGCCGCGCGCAGGGCGGCAGCGGCGGCTTCGTTCTTGTCCGCATTGCGCGCCCAGATGGCGATGTCGCCGCCCATCTTGGCGACGCCCATGGCGAAGCCCAGGCCAATGCCGCCATTGCCGCCGGTGACCAGCGTGACCTTGCCCGTGCAGTCGAAAAGACCCTTAGCCATTCATCTCTCTCCATAGGGTGCCGCATCGTTGGCGGCTTGCCTGATGGCCCAAGGATGGGGGCGACTCCGGCGCCGACGCAATTGACCAGACTGTCGAGAATGAGCCATAGTGCAGCGATAGGGCCAAACATGGCCAGAGAGCGGGGGAGCGATGGCGGAATCCTATGCCAGGTCGGTTTTCGAGGCCGAGATTGCAGTGCCGCAGGCGCAGGCGCGGATCATGCGGCTCGACCTGGCGGGGCCGACCGACCGCATTTTCCGGCGCGAGCGCCATTATTGGCTCGACATGTGCCTGACCCCCCGGCCTGAGCGGGTGCGCGGCTGCTATGCCGAGCATTGGGGGCCGCATCGCTATGAGCGGCTGGGCGAGATTTTCCTGGTGCCGCCGGGGCAAGCCTTGCGGTTGCGGACCGAAGGGCAGGGCAGCCAGTCTTCGGTCGTGTGCGAGATCAAGGCGGAGGCGATCGACCGCTGGCTCGACGGCCCGATCGAATGGACCGACAGTCGGCTCGCGGCCTGTCTCGACATCGCCCATCCGCATATGCGCGCCTGCCTGTTCCGCCTGGCGGAGGAGGTGAACCGGCCGGGGCCGGGCAGCATCGTGCTGACCGAACTGATCGCCGGGCAACTGGCGATCGAGGTGGCGCGCTATTGCCAGGCGATCGCCGAGGGACCGGCGACCGGAGGGCTTGCCACCTGGCGGCTGCGGCGGATCGACGAGCGGCTGCAACTGGGCGGCGCGTCGCCCTCGCTGGAGGAGCTGGCGACTCTGTGCAACCTGTCGGTGCGGCAACTGACGCGCGGCTTCCGCGCCAGCCGGGGCTGTTCGATCGGCGACTATATCGTCCAGTGCCGGATCGATGTCGCCAAACGCTATCTGGGGTCGAGCGAGAGCATCAAGGAGATCGCCTTCGCGCTCGGATTCGCCTCGCCTTCCAGCTTCGCCTTCGCCTTTCGCCGCGCCACCGGGGCGACGCCGCGCCAGTTTCGCCAGCATCTGACATCGCGCCCGCGATAGGGGGTGGCTGCGCGCTTCTGATATGGCCCGATGTCGATAGTCCGTCCCGTTCACTTGATCGGGCAGCATTGGCGCGCCTCGCCCGGCTGCCCATGATGGCGGCAAAAGACATCAGGAGAGACATGCCATGGGCGCTGCTTTGGTTGCCGACGCGCTGATCGACCGTGCGATCAAGGCCACCGGCCTCGATCGCTTCGATTCCGACAGTTATCGTGAAGGGCTGGACATATTGCTGGCCGACGCGAACCAGGCCGGCCTGTCGGACAGCGGCCATGCGCGGATGGAGGCCAATGTCGTTGACCTCCTGTCCAATCGCCTCAGGACCACCGACTATCTGGCGCAGCGGCCCGAACTGCTGGAACGGCCGGTCGAACGGCCGGTCTTCGTCTTCGGCATTCCGCGCACCGGCACGACCCTGCTCAGCAATCTGCTGGCCTGCGATCCGGCCCGGCGCTCGCCGCTGACCTGGGAGATTGACGAACCGGTACCGCCAGCGACCAGCGCGACGCTCAAGAGCGACCCGCGTGCCATCGCCCGGCTTGAGCAGGAAAAGGCGATGCTCGCCGCCCGGCCGGAAATGGGCAAATATTATCGCAATTCGGCCGTCTATCCCAATGAATGCATCTTTTTCATGGCGCATGATTTCAAGGCGCTGGCGCTGGAATCGCGGGGGAAGCTGCCCAATTATCGCGACTGGCTGTTCTCGACCGACATGACGTCGGCTTACGCCTATCACAAACGCTTCCTGCAATTGCTGCAGGCCGATGCGCCGGGCGTGTGGAACCTCAAAATGCCGAGCCACAGCCTGTGGATCGAGACGATCCGCAAAATCTATCCCGACGCCCGCTTCATCTGGACCCATCGCGATCCCTACACCGCCATGGGCAGCTTCTGCTCGATCATCAGCCTGGGGCAGATGGCCTTTACCGGCCGGGTCGATCCCGAATGGCTGGCGGAAAATTGCACCTATCAGGCAAAGCTGCATGCCGACCGGATCATGGATGCGCGCGAGCGGCTGGGCGAGGACAGCATGGTCGACGTCCATTATGCCGACCTCACCAGCGATCCGATCGGCACGATGCGCCGGCTCTACGCGGCGCTGGGCGATGCCTTCACGCCGGAAGCAGAGGCGGCGATGCAAGCCTGGCTGGACGATAATCCGCAGGGCAAGTTCGGTCGCCACGACTATAAGCTCGCCCAATATGGCCTGTCGGTGGAGCAATTGGCGCCGCATTTCGAGCGCTATCTTTCGCGCTATGACGTCGCGCGGGAGGGCTGAGCCATGCTGACCGGCCATCATTTCCAGAACGCCTATGTCACCCGCAATGTCGACAAGGCCGTCGCCCAGTTCCGCGATCAGGCGGATGTCCGCTCCCTGTCGGAGATCGAGGTGCCGGTGCAGCTCTGGACGCCGCAGGGCGAGGGGCAGGGGGTGCAGAAGCTCGCCTTCGTCTGGGTCGACGACATGCAGTTCGAACTGATCCAGCCGATCTCGGGCGATGTGCTGGCGCTCTATCGCGATGCGCTGCCCGACGACGACCGGCTGGTGTTCCACCATATCTGCAACCGGGTCGATGACTGGGCGGCCTTCATGGCGCGGGTCGAGGACCAGCCCTATCCGGTTGTGCTCAAGGGCGGGACGCCGGGCATGCTGGAATTCGTCTATCTCGATACGCGGGAATGGCTCGGCCATTATGTCGAATATGTGTGGATGGGGCCGGACCGCTGGCGCGGCATGGGCGGCCTCTAGAGCGCGCAGCGCGCTCCAGGTCTTTGTTGTCGCATCGCTGTTGCGCAAAACCGGTTCCCACTTTTGCGCGCGATGCTTTGAAAGGGAGAGCGAATATGATCAGCATGGCCCGTTTCGGCACTCGCGACCTCGACGGCGCGAAGCGTTTCTATGACGGCATTGCCGGACTGCTGGGCGCGGTGCGCGCCTATGACCGGCCCGACCTGATCGCCTACAAGACCGCCGAGGGCGGCATGCTGCTGATCGGCATTCCGTTCGAGGGGGATGCAACGCCGGGCAATGGCAATCAGGTCGGCATCCAGGCGGACAGTCGGGCACAGGTCGATGCGGTCCATGCCCGCGCGCTCGAACTGGGCGGCAAGTGCGAGGGCAAGCCCGGCATTCGCGGTGATGATCCCAACGGCTTCTACGGTGCCTATTTCCGTGATCTGGACGGCAACAAGATGACGATCTTCCGCTTCGGTCCGCCCGACGCCTGATTCACAGCAGGCTGCCGCCGTCGACCGGATAGACCTGGCCGGTGATGAAGCCGGCCTGGTCCGACGCCAGATAGACGGCGAGTGAGGCGACTTCCTCGGCAAAGGCGACGGGCCGGCCCAGCACCGTCTGGCGCGACCGCTTCTCCATGTCCTTTGGGCTGGTGCTGGCAAAGGCCCGGCCAAAGAAGTTGCGATCGGGGTGGAATCGGCTGCCGCTGGAGAAGGCGGCGGGATCGCGCGACACGGTGCCATAGGGGGCGACGCAATTGACGCGGATGCCGTGCGGCCCGACTTCCTTCGCCAGCACTTTGGTAAAGCCGTGGACTGCCGCCTTGGCCGCCGAATAAACCGGCAGCATATAGTCGCCGACGATGCCCGCGGTGGAGCCGATGTTGACGATCGCGCCCGCCTTGCGCGCGATCATGCCCGGCAACACCGCATGGGTCATGCGCAGCAGCGTGCCGAGGTTGAGGTCGATGTCGCCAGCCCAGCTTGCCGGATCGGAATCGACGAAGAATCCCGCGCCGATATTGCCGCCGACATTGTTGACCAGGGTCGCGACCTCGCCCAGCGCGGAGGCCGCCGCCAGGATCTGCCCCGGCGCGGCCGGATCGCTGAGGTCGGCCGCCACGAAACAGGCGTCCTGCGCGCCGGCGGCGACGGCCTGCTCCACCAGCCGGGCGCCAGCCGCCTGGTCGCGCCCCACCGCGACCAGCTTCACCCCTTCGGCCGCCAGCCCCAGGCTGATGGCGCGGCCGATATTGGCGGTCGCGCCGGTCACGATCGCGACCCTGCCCGTCATTTGCATGTCCATTGCGCTCTCCCCTCTCATGCGCCATCGGCTGGCGATCATGCAGGGGGAATGGGCAGGCGCAAATCGCCTGGGGGATCAGTGACGATCTGGTGGAATCGCGATGGCGATATGTCGCCATCTGCAAGGCGGCCGGGCTTCTCGGGCCACCAATATCAGGCATAACGAGAATCAACCAAAGCAAAAAAGATCACTGCATCAATGGTGACTCAATAGTCAACATGATGTTTATTTGGGGAGGCTTCACTTATGAATCGCATGTCGGCCTATTATTTGATCGGCGCGAGTGTCGCGGCACTCACCATCGCGACGCCGGCTCTTGCCCAGGCGCCCGAGGAACAGGCTGCAACCAGCAACACCGGTTTCGATGCCCAGATCATCATCGTCGAGGCGCGTCGTCGCGGCGAAGACATTCAGGACGTGCCCGCGGTGGTCAACGCGGTCACCGAACAGGCGATCGGCAACCTCAACATCCGCACCTTCAACGAAGTCCAGGCGCTGGCGCCGGGCCTTGAACTGACCAACAATGCCAATGGCATCGGCGGCAATGCGCGCCTGCGCGGCGTGAATTTCGACGCCAATGCCAGCGGCAACAGCGGCACCATCCAATTCTACTTCAACGACGCGCCGCTCTCGCCGGGCGCCGTGCTGCAGCAGATGTACGACATCGGCCAGATCGAAGTGCAGCGCGGGCCGCAGGGCACGCTGCGCGGCCGCGCTTCGCCGTCGGGTTCGATCACCATCACCACGCGCAAGCCCGACCTCAACCAGTTCGGCGGTTTCATCGACTGGACCGGCAACGATATCGGCACGCTCAACTTCAAGGGCGGGCTCAACCTGCCGATCATCGAAGGGATTGCCGGCATCCGCGTGTCGGGCGTCTGGAACGAGGATGATGCCGATCGCGTTCGCCCGATCAGCGGCGGACCGAGCCCCTGGTCGCGCACCAAGAGCACGCGTATCGTCGGTACGATCGAGCCGACCGACTGGCTGAAGCTGGAGGGCACCTATCAATATATGGACCGCGATGCGCGGACCTATGACCAGGCGATTTCCTTCAGCGAGGCCAATCCCGACGCCACGCCCAGCCCGGTGCTGATCACGGCCAAGGATCGCCTGTCGATCCAGGAACAGCCGCGCATCATCAACCAGCGCTTCGACATCTTCAACTGGCGGTCGGAACTGGCCTTTGCCGGCCAGCGCCTGATCTATCAGGGCATGTATACCAAGCAGAAATTCCATTCGACCGACAATGTCGACGATGGCAATTTCTTCATCGGCCGCGACGTCAACCAGATCACCGACACGGTGGCCAAGGAAACCTCGCATGAAATCCGGTTGCAGAATGAAGAGCGTGTCTTCGACATGTTCGACTATGTCATCGGCTTCTTCGACGACCGGCTCAACCCGCCGACGCACCTGACCTCGCCGACCATCGTGCGCCTGCCTGCCGCGCTTGGCGGCGGCATCGCCTCGGTGGTGCAGACCGAGATCGACCGCACCGGCAAGTCGCACGAACAGTCCTTCTTCGGCAACCTGACCGCCCATTTCGGCGAGGCAACCGAATTGTCGGGCGGCCTGCGCCAGATCAAGTACAAGTCGAACAACTATCTGGCGGTCAACGGCAACACCATCGCCGCGGACTCGCAGGATACCGACAAGCTGATCTACAGCGCGTCGATCAAGCATAATTTCACGCCGGACTTCCTGGTCTATGCCGCCACCGGCAGCTCCTTCCGTCCGGGCATCAACGTGGTCGGCGACTTCAACATCGCG
This sequence comes from Sphingobium sp. MP9-4, assembly GCF_005281675.1. Taxonomy (NCBI): domain Bacteria; kingdom Pseudomonadati; phylum Pseudomonadota; class Alphaproteobacteria; order Sphingomonadales; family Sphingobiaceae; genus Sphingobium; species Sphingobium sp. MP9-4. Next base: position 9,114 of record NZ_LUFI01000055.1, read on the forward strand.
CCGTCGGCGCTGGAGCGGTCCTTCCTCGACCTGCCGCCCGAAACCTCCAAATCCTATGAGCTGGGCTTCAAGAGCACGCTGATGGGCGGGCGGATGCGCTTCAACGTCACCGCCTATCACCAGAAGTACAAGAATTTCCCCTATCGCGTGCCCAACAACGGCGTTTATTATGTGAACACCGTCGCCGTCCGCAATGCAGCCGGCCAGGTGACCGGCACCGCGCAGCAGGTCGGCTCGTTCAACTTCGTGGGCGCCGTCCCGGTCGAGGTGAACGGCGTGGAAAGCGAACTGGGCTTCGACATCACCCGCAGCTGGAACGTCAATCTGACCGGCAGCTATTCGCTCGGCAAGATCAAGAACGGCACCATCCCGTGCAACGACCTGAACGGTGACGGCATCCCCGATCCGGTCGGCAATGCGCCGAGCCTGGCGGAGCTGCAGGCGGCCGTGGGTGCCGATAATCTGTCGGCTTGCGCCGTGAGCCAGCGCGCGGCCTTCCTGCCGCCGATCACCGCCACGTTGCAGAGCGAGTTCCACACGACCATTTCGGGCAAGACCGACGGCTTCATCCGTGGCCTCGTCAATTATAACGGCAAGTCGAAGGGCGATCCGGGCAATAATTATGACGATGTCAGCGCCTATGCGCTGGTCAATCTCTATGCCGGTATCCGCGATCCCGATGGCGGCTGGGAAATCTCGCTGTTCGCCAAAAATCTGTTCGACACGACCAAGGTGCTGACGCGGACCACCCCGCTCTTCACCGGCTATCAGCAGATCACCGGCTTCACCGCGACCGGCGCGACCACGGCGGCGGCGACCTATACCAGCACCTATACCGGTGCCACGGTCACCCCGCCGCGCGAATTTGGCGTCAATCTGCGCTTCGCCTTCGGTTCGCGCTGATCCATCCGCGCCAAGGGCCAGACGATCGGCCGGGCAGCCCCAGGGGGTTGCCCGGCCGATCGGCGTTTGGGGCCATGGCCTTCGCGGGAGCGATGAGGGCGCAGCCGCCGGGCCGCAGCGATTGACTCTGGCCCCGGAGCGGGCAGGGATGGAGCCGATCAACAGGGCTGATCATTATAGGCTCTGAACGATCAACCTAGGTGAGGCAGCATGACGGACATTCGGAAAAGGCGCGCCCGCGATCCCGTGGCGACCCGCGAGGCCATATTGGAAGCAGCCCGTGCGCTGCTGGCCAAGGATGGGCCGGATGGCGTCAGCCTGTCGGAAGTCGCCCATCTCGCCGGCGTCAATCGCGGCACCGCCTATCAGCATTTCGAAACCCGCGAGAAGCTGATCGAGGCGACCGCGGACTGGGTGTCGGAGCGCATGTTCCGTTCGGTCTTCGGCGATCCCGAGACGATCGGCGAGCGCCGGGTCGAGGAAGTCGACATTGCCGACACCACCGACCGGCTGGCTTTGTTCGCGATGGACAATCCCGAGCTGTGCCGCATCTGGCTGCTCCAGCTGCTGGCCTCGCCCGATCCGATGGCTGACCCTTTCTGGCGCGAATATGAAGGCTCGCTCCAGCGCTTCGCCAACAGCGATCTCGCCGAGGAGGGGGTCGATGCCGAAGTCCTGTCGGTGCTGATGCTGGCCGGCGCCTTTCTCTGGCCGATCTGGGCGCGCAGCCATGCGCGTGAAGAGGGGGAACGGCGGGCACTTGGCCGTCGCCTCGCCCAGGAATGCCTGCGCCTTTGCATGTTCGGATCGATGCGCAGCGACAAATTCCCCGACATTGCCGAGCGGCTCGGCCGTCCGCTCGCGCCGCTTCCCAGGGTTGCCCAGGGATAGGCAGCCCGATTTCCCTTTCTCTCTTCAAGAAGGACCGACCGCATGTTTTCCGCCATCCTGATCGAAAAGACCGACGACAAGCAGAGCGTGTCGCTCGCCCAGGTCGATGAGGCGCAGCTGCCCGAGGGCGATGTGACCATCGACGTCGATTATTCGACCCTGAACTACAAGGATGGCCTGGCGATCACCGGTGCCTCGCCGGTGGTGCGCAAATTCCCGATGGTGCCCGGCATCGATCTGGTCGGCACCGTCCGCAGTTCCGACCATGGCGACTGGAAGGCCGGCGACAAGGTGGTGCTGAACGGCTGGGGCGTGGGTGAGGGCCATTGGGGCGGCCTCTCCCAGGTTGCCCGGCTGAAGGGTGACTGGCTGGTGCCGCTGCCCAGCGCCTTCACGCCCAGCCAGGCGATGGCGATCGGCACCGCCGGCTACACGGCCGCGCTCTGCGTCGAGGCGCTGGTGAAGGCGGGCGTGACCCCCGACCAGGGCGAAATCCTGGTCACCGGCGCGACCGGCGGCGTCGGCAGCGTTGCGGTTGCCCTGCTCAAGAAGGCGGGCTTCACCGTGATCGGCTCGACCGGCAAGTCGGCCGAAGGCGACTATCTCAAGACGCTGGGCGCCGACGGCGTGATCGACCGCGCCGAACTGTCGGAAAAGGGCAAGCCGCTGCAGAAGGAGCGCTGGGCCGGCGTGGTCGACTCGGTCGGCAGCTTCACCCTCGCCAATGCCTGTGCCCAGACCCGCTATGGCGGCGCGGTGGCGGCCTGCGGCCTGGCGCAAGGCGCCGATTTCCCGGCGACCGTCATGCCCTTCATCCTGCGCGGCGTGCGCCTGCTCGGCGTCGACAGCGTGATGGCGCCCAAGCCCGTGCGCCTCGCCGCCTGGGCGCGGCTGGCCCGCGATCTCGACCCGGCACTGCTGGAGGTGATCGCGCAGGAAATCAGCCTGGGCGATGCGATCGGCGTCGCGGCGGACCTGCTCGCCGGCAAGGTGCGCGGCCGCGTCATCGTCGACGTCAACCGCTAAGCCGATGGCTGCGCTCTCGATCGTCGCCGGCCCGCCTCTGGTTGAAGAGGAGGGCCTTGGCACGCTGACGCTCGGCGGCTGGCTGCGTGAGGTCACGCAGGCCCATGCCGGGCGGGAGGCGCTGGTCTTCCACGGACCCGATGGCGTGGTCCGCTGGAGCCATGACGATTTGTGGGCGCAGGCCAATGCGGTCGCCCGGTCGCTGGTCGCCTGTGGCGTGGGCAAGGGCACGCGCGTCGGCGTGCTGATGACCAATCGGCCGGAATTTCTCTCGGCCGTGTTCGGCGTCGCGCTGGCGGGCGGCGTCGCCGCCACGCTCAGCACCTTCTCGACCCCGGCCGAACTCGACCATCTGGTCCAGTCCTCGGCCTGCTCCGTGCTATTGCTCGAACGCGCGGTACTGAAGAAGGACTTCGGCGCGATCCTCGCCGATCTGGAACCCGCGATCAGCGTCGCGGGCGACGGCCGGCTGGTCTCCACCCGCTTCCCCTTCCTGCGCCATCTCGCCGCCGTCGACGGAGCGATGGGCCGGATCGAGGGCTGGAACGACTTTCTGGCACGCGGTGACGCGGTCGATCAGGCGCTGGTCGATGCGACTGCCGCCACCGTCATGCCGGCCGATCCGGGCGTGCTCTTCTTCTCCTCCGGTTCCACCGCCAAGCCCAAGGGCATCATCAGCGCCCATCGCGGCCCGACCTTGCAGCTCTGGCGCTGGAAACGCTTCCTGCAAGCGAAGCCCGATGCCCGCGCCTGGTCGGCGAACGGCTTTTTCTGGTCGGGCAATTTCTGCATGGCGATCGGCGGCGCGCTGACCGGCGGCGGCAGCCTGATCCTGCAACAGACCTTCCAGCCGGCGGAAGCGCTGAGCCTGATGGAAGCGGAAAAGGCGACCATGGCCTTTGCCTGGCCGCATCAATGGGCGCAGCTGGAAGCCGCGCCCAATTGGGGCGATGTCGACCTGTCCTCGCTCTATTATGTCAATCCGGCCAATCCGCTCGGCCGCCATCCGACCGTCAGCACCGACTGGCAGGAACCGATGGCCGCCTATGGCAATACCGAAACCTTCACCATCAGTTCGATCTTCCCGTCGGGCACGCCGGAAGAGCGGATCGCCGGCAGCCATGGCGCGCCGCTGCCCGGCAATATCTTCAAGATCGTCGATCCGCTGACCGGCGCGGTCGTGCCGCTCGGTGAACGGGGCGAGATCGCGGTCAAGGGACCGACCTTGATGCTGGGCTATGTCGGCATCCCGCTCGATGATTCGGTCGATGGCGAGGGCTTCTTCCGCACCGGCGACGGCGGATGGTTCGACGCGGAAGGACGGCTGCACTGGGAAGGGCGGCTCAATGACATTATCAAGACCGGCGGCGCCAATGTCTCGCCGATCGAGATCGACAGCGTCATCAAGACCTGTCCGGGGGTGAAGGTGACCCAGACCGTGGGCGTGCCGCATGAGACGCTGGGCGAACTGGTGGTCACCTGCATCGTCCCGCATGCGGATGCCGCGCTGGACGAGGACGGCATTCGTGGCTTCGCCAGGGAGCAGCTGGCCAGCTTCAAGGTGCCCCGCCGCGTCCTCTTCTTTGCCGAAAGCGATCTGGAACTGACTGGCAGCGCCAAGATCAAGACCGCTGATCTCAAGGCATTGGTGGTCAAGCGGCTGGAGGTCGAGGCGGCGTGACCGACCCGGCCGGGCCATTGCGGGCGCCGCAATGCCTTGGTCGCCGGTCGCTGCTGCTGGGCGGTGGCGCGGCCTTGGTGCTGCCGCGCCAGGCGGCGGCGAGGCGCGGCGCATCGACGCTGGGTCTGGCCGACACGACCGTGCGCAAGGAACTGGCGCGCGACTATGCGGGCACGCTGCGCGCCGTGGCGGCAATGGGCTATGGCCGGTTCGGCTTCCGCCTCGCTTCCTATGTCGCCAACGACCCGTCCGAACCCACGGCTCAGGACAAGGCCCGCATGGTGCGCGACGCCGGCATGACGGTGGGCGTGGTCCGGCTCGGCGTGCGCGGTGCGGACTATGACCGGCAGTTCGATCAGGCGGCGGCGATCGGCGCGAACATCGTCGCGCTGACCACCGCGCCGATCTTCATCGCCAGCCGCACCCTCGGCCAGACAACCCGCGCTGCGCTCGACGCCTATATCCCGCAGCTTGCGGCGCTGGGAGAAAAGGCGAAGGCGGCCGGCCTGACGCTCGCCTATCATAATCACTGGTATGATCTGATGCCGATCGACGGCGACCGGCCGCTCGACCTGATGGCCAGCCGGATCGCGCCGGACCTGCTCTCGTTCGAAATCGACCTGGCCTGGGCCTGGTATGCCGGCGTGGCGCCGCTCGATCTGCTGGCGGCGCTGGGACCGCGCGTGGTGTCGATGCATCTGAAGGATATCGACCGGAACCATGGCACGGCGATCACCGACCATGCGGTCACGCCCGGCAGTGGCGAGATGGGCTATGCCGCGCTGATGCCGCGGATCGCCCGGCTGACCCGCGTGACCGGCTATGTCGAGGTCGACAATCCCGAGGATGGGCTGGCGGCTGCACGCGCCGCCATGGCCTATCTGCGCGGGCGATAGGGTTTCAACCAGAATAGGAGGCAGAGGATGGCGGGACGTTTCGCGGGCAAGACCGTGCTGGTGACGGGCGGCGCGGCGGGGCTTGGCCGCGCTTATGCGCTCGCCTTTGGCGGCGAGGGCGCGCACCTGATCCTGGCCGACATCAACGAAGCGGGGCTGGCCGAGAGCAAGGCGCTGGTCGAACAGCTTGGCGCGACTGCCACCGTCCATCGCGTCGACATGAGCGATGAAGCAGATATCCAGGCCTTCGCCGCCGACGTGCTGGCCGTCCATGACCGGCTCGACGTGCTGATCAACAATGCCGGCCTGCATCTGGGCGAGATTGCGCGCGGCTTCTTCGGCCTGGGCCAGGCCAAGTGGCAGCATTATTTCGCGGTCAACACCATCGGCCCGCTGCTGCTGGCCGAAGCATTGCGGCCGGCATTGGCGAAGGCGAAGGGCGTCATCATCAACAAGTCGTCGATGGCCAGCTACAACCCGGCCACCGCCTATGGCATCACCAAGGCCGCGCTCAACATCTTCACCCATGCGATGGCGATGCAGTTCGGCCAGGACGAAATACGCTGCGTCGGCATCGCGCCGGGCCTGATGGCGACCGAGGCGGCGCAGGACGGCGTCGCCGCCGACAATTGGGAACGGCTGAAGGGCATGCAGTCGGTCAAGCGCCAGGGCACGGCCGAGGATATCGCCAATCTCGGCCTGTTCCTCGCCTCCGACGAGGGCAGCTTCATCAATAATCAGGTGATATTGTGCGACGGCGGCAACCAGATGCGCGGTTTCCGTTTCTGATGGCCGCGCCGGATTTTGCCGACTGGCTGGCCATCGCCAATGTGAAGGCGCGCTATTGCCGCCTGCTCGATACCAAGGATTGGGACGGATTCGCCGCGCTGTTCACGCCCGACTTCCGGCTCGATGCGACCGGATCGGGCGGCCCGCTGCTGGAGGGGCGCGACGTCGCGATCGCCAGCGTCCGCGGCTCGATCGACGCGGCGCGCACCGTCCATCATGTCCATTCGCCCGAAATCGCCATAGACGGCGATGAGGCGACCGCCATCTGGGCGATGCAGGACCATCTGGTCTGGCCCGATGGGCGTATGCTCACCGGCTACGGCCATTATCATGAAGATTATCGCCGGGAAGACGGCCAATGGCGCATCGCCCGATCCCGCCTCACCCGGCTGGCGATCGACGTGAAGGCGCCACCGGCCTGAACGGGAAGGCGGGCACCATGTCGTCATGTGTGGGGGATGTTGCCTTGTCCGCGCCACATATCTCCTCGATAAGGGATCATGACAGATCAAAGACATGATGCGGCCACGACGCTGGACCGCATCCAGCAAAATTTCCTGGCACGCTCCGAACGCCAGCTTCTCACCTGGCTGTGCGCGCATATGCCGCGACAGGTCACGCCGGACCTTTTGACCCTGCTGGGGCTGATCGGCGCGCTGATGACCTTCATCGGTTATACCGCCAGCAATGTCGGTGCATCCTGGCTGCTGCTCGCGATCCTGGGCTATGTCATCCAGTGGTTCGGCGATTCCATGGATGGCAGCCTGGCGCGCTACCGCCGGATCGAACGGCCCTCCTATGGCTATTTCATCGACCATAGCTGCGATGGACTGGTGACCTTGCTGATCCTCGCCGGCATCGGCCTCAGCCCCTATGTCACCATGGATGTCGCCCTGGTGGCGCTCGCCGGCTATCTGCTGCTGTCGATCCACGCCTATCTGTCCGCCCGCGTGCTGGGGGAGTTCAAGCTCTCCTATCTGTCGGCCGGCCCGACCGAATTGCGGCTGATGCTGATCGCGCTGACGGTGATGATGATGGTGCTGGGCGACAAGCCCGGCCTGTTCGGGCGCTGGTCTGGCTTCGACATTTTCGTCGGCACGGTTGGGGTGATCCTGATCATCCTGTTCGTCGGCCAGACGCTGGTGACCGGGCGCCGCCTGGCCGCGCATGAGGCGGCAAACGGCCGGGGCTGATCGCCCCTATCCGCCGTCGGCTTCGGGTCCGAAGGACAGGCCCGACGGCGGCGTCTCGCCTGTCCAATGGGCGCGCTGCGCCGTGACCTGCGCCACCGCCCGGTCCCAATAGGCGCGGTTGTTGGCGAGCATCCTGATGTCGAAGCTGTCGGAACCGCGAAATTCCAGCACCTCGACGCCCTGGTCGCCGGGCACATAGGTGTAGGGGACGTTGGCGCCGACGAAGAAGCCGTCGCCGGCGCCCAGTTCCTCCGTGCCGATGCGCAATGATCCGGCGAGGATGAAATAGAGGCAGTCGACATCATGGCTGTGGCGGGGCAGCGGGAAGCCGCTGCGGAACCAGGCATGGGTGAGGCTGAGGCCCGGCATGGAAAAGAGCAGCTTCACCCGCGTGCCTTCCAGCATGCCGGCCTCGACCACGGCGATCGATCCTGCCATCTCGATCGGCGTCGGCGGCACCGTCGCCATCAGCCCGCTTTCCTCGAAATCGGTCGCATCCTTCGCGCGGAACAGGGCGAAGCGGGGCGCGGCTACGGGGTCGGTCATCACGCGTCCTTCCGGCATGATTGCCGCGCCAGGATGGGGAGCGCTGCCGACAGGGTCAATTCGCGCCCGCTTCTCAATGCCCCGGCGATCATTGGCCGGCCGCTCTGGCATGTGCGGGGCATCCATGCTGGATTGCCGCCGCACACAGGGTCGGGACCAGCCGGCCGGGCAGCCGGGGACGAGGAATGAGCCTGTACACCACCATCCATCTGCACAATGTCGCGGCCGGCCGGGCGGAGGATTATGCCCGCTGGTTCGACGGCGCGCATCAGCAGGATCTGGCCCGGCTGCGCGGCTTTCGTTCGGCCGATCGCTATGAAGTCACGCCGCAGCAGATCATGCCCGACATTCCCCAGCCCTGGCGCTTCCTGTCGGTCTATGAGTTCGATTATGCCATGCCGGAGATCGACCTGCCCGCGCTCGCGCCGCTGCTGGCCGATGCGCGCGACGCGGGGCTGATCGACGACAGCGACGAAAGCGAGCGCATCCACAGCTATGCGATGTATTCCGATTGGGTTTCCAGCCCCAATCACCAGGCCGACCAGCCCTTTTCCGGGGTGTCGATCATCCTCGCCAATTTCGTCGCCGGGCGGGAGGCGGAATATCATCACTGGTATGACACGGTTCATGGCCCCGAAGTGACCCGCGTGCCGGGCAAGGTGGCGATGAAGCGTGGCCGGCTGTCGCCACTGCAGGTCGAACCGCGCCGCTATTGTCCCGGCAGCGACCTGGTCTTCTGCGCCCAGCAGACCGACGACTTGCTGTTCACGGTCAAGGATTTCAGCGCCCGCGCGCGCGGCGTCAGCCCCAGCGGCGTCGCCTTCCAGCCGCGCTCATCGGCCGGCTCCTTCGCCCGCACGGTCCATTATTTCGCCAGGGTCAGCGGCACCCGCTTCTGGCCCGGCGGCATCGCCTATGATGGCGACCTGTCCGTCTATCCGGCCGATTTTGCCCGGCCGGCAGGCTGAGGCGGGGAACCATCGCAAGCGCGATGCGGCATGGCCTTGCCCGGCCGAAGAAGCCATGCGCTATTAGCATGAAGTTTGAAAAGAACAGGTGGAGCGAGAGGTGAGCAAGGTCATCGTCATTACCGGTGCGGGCGACGGGCTGGGACGCGCATTGGCGCGGCGGTTCGCGCGCGATGGCGAAACCGTCATCCTGCTGGGCCGCACCCTGTCGAAGGTCGAGGCGGTCGCGCAGGAACTGGGCGAACCCCATTTCGCGGTGGCATGCGATGTCGGCAATCCCGATTCCGTCCGCGCCGCCTTTGCCGCGATCGCGCAGCGTCATCCCAGGATCGACGTGCTGATCAACAATGCCGCCATCTACGAACCCTTCACCCTGGCCGAGGTGCGCGACGAGCAGATCGCAGCATCGCTCGCCACCAATGTCGCGGGCCCGATCCATTGCGCGCGTGAGGCGCTGCCGCTGCTGCGCGGGGGTGGCCATATCATCAATGTCACCAGCGAATCCGTACCGTTGAAAATGCCGATGCTGTGGCTCTATGCCGGCGGCAAGGCGGGGCTGGAACTGATGTCGGACATGTGGGCGCGCGAACTGGAGCCCGAGGGCGTGCGCGTCACCGTGGTCCAGGCCGGCATGATGATGGACGAGACCAAGACCGGCAGCAGCTGGCCGATGGATGTCGCGATCCGCTTCGCCCAGGAAAATGCCAAGGTCGGCCTCAACCTGCGCGAGCGCGGCATCAGCCATTATAATTCGGTCACCGACGTCTTCCGCGCCGTGCTCGACATGCCGGCGGACCTGCACATCGGATCGGTCGCCCTGAGCGCGCGCAAGCGCTGACCGGGCGACTTATCCACAACATCCACAGAAGTTATCCACAGGAAGGCGATCATGGCCACTCTTCCCGAAGCCAAGCTCTATATCGACGGCGTGCTGCGCGGTGCCGAAGGCGGCAAGACTTTTGACGTGATCGGCCCCTGGACCGGTGAGCCGGTCGGCACCGCCGCCGATGCCTCGCCCGCCGATGTCGAGGCCGCGATCGTCGCCGCTCGCCGCGCCTTTGACGAAACCGACTGGTCGACCAATGTCGACCTGCGCGTCGCGCTGGTGACGAAGCTGCGCGACCTGTTCCAGGCGAACAAGGAACGGCTGTCGGATCTGGCCCGGCATGAGGCTGGCGCCGCCATGGGCGCGGTCGGCCGTGCCCATGTCGACATGGCGCTCGACGGCTGGGACGATTATCTCGCCGTCTTTCCCAAGCTGGAATGGGAAAAGGATTATGGCGGCCGCACCGGCTATGGCTTCGAAAGCCTGCGCAAGGCGGTCTATGAGCCGGTCGGCGTGGTCGCGGCGATCACGCCGTGGAACGTGCCGCTCTATGTGAATGTCGGCAAGGTCGTGGCCGCGCTGCTGGCTGGCTGCACCGTGATCCTGAAGCCCGCGCCCAACACGCCGGGCATGGGCGCCATCTTCGGCGAACTGGCGGCGGAGGCGGGCTTCCCCGCCGGCGTCATCAACGTCGTGTTCGGCAGCGACCCGGCGCTGGCTGGCGAGATGCTGGTCACCGATCCGCGTGTCGACCTTGTCTCCTTCACCGGATCGACGGGCGTGGGCAAGCGCATCATGGAACAGGGTGCCGCCACGCTGAAGCGCGTCTTCCTGGAACTGGGCGGCAAGTCGGCCAAGATCGTGCTCGACGATTCCGCCAATTTCGCGATGGACGTCGCCCAGACCATGCTGGTCTTCCATGCCGGCCAGGGCTGCGCCGTCCATTCGCGCCTGCTGGTGCCGCGCAGCCGCTATGAGGAGGCGAAGGCGATCCTGAAGCATGCCTATGCCAGCTTCGGCGACAATTGGGGCGATTTCGACAATCCCCAGCACATCATGGGGCCGGTCATTTCCAAGCGGCAGATGGAGCGGGTGCTGTCCTATGTCGATATTGGCCAGGCCGAGGGCGCGACCCTGCTGGCGGGCGGCAAGGCGCGGCCGGACAAGGGCGGCGGCTATTTCATCGAGCCGACCTGCTTCGTCGACGTCACCAACGACATGCGCATCGCCCAGGAAGAGATTTTCGGACCGGTGCTGGTGGTCATCCCGTTCGAGGATGATGCCGACGCGGTGCGCATCGCCAATGAAAGCAGCTATGGCCTGTCGGGCGGCGTCAGTTCGGGCAATCTTGACCGGGCGATCAATGTCGCCAAGCAGATCCGCAGCGGATCGATCAGCGTCAATGGCGGCATGTGCATCGCCGGCGACTTGCCTTTCGGTGGCTACAAGGCCAGTGGTGTAGGCCGCGAATGGGGCCTCGAAGGGATCGAGGAGTTCCTGGAAACCAAGCTGATCGCCTGGCGCGCCGCCTGAGGCGCGCGACGGGGCATGGATAGGACGGGTTTTGACGGCAAAGGCATCGATTGCGGCGGACGGGCCGTCGGAACCCAAGGGCCGGGGACGGGCCACCAAGGCGCTGAGCCATAATCTCAATGGCCAGCGCCTGGGTCGCAAGGGGCGGGACACGCGCGAGCGTATCCTGGCGGCGACCAATGAATTGCTGGCCGGGCCGGTGGATGTCGAAATTTCGCTGAGCGCGGTCGCGCGCCAGGCCTCGCTCGGCATGACTTCGCTCTATAATTATTTCTCCGACCTCACCGAATTGCTGCTCGCCGTGCTGGAGCCGGTGATGGCCACGGCCGAGGCCGACTATGTCGGCCTGCTGCGGACCCGATGGAGCGAGGAGGAACTGGGCGAGAAGGCGCTGGCCTTCGTCACCGCCTATCATGGCTTTTGGGTCAAGCACTCCCGCCTGCTCCACCTCCGCAACAATATGGCCGATCGCCAGAATGAGCGGATGATGCTGCATCGCGTCCATGCCGCCCAGCCGGTGATGCGGCTGCTGGTCGACCAGATGGATGGCGGCAGCGAAGAGGCCGGATCGCCGGTGTTCAGCATGGGCACCGCGCTGATGACCGGGCTGGAGCGTGTCGTCACCGTCACCACCGACATGGCGCTGCAGAATATTCTCCATTCTCCCCATCCGCTGGCGCGCACTCATTTGCTGCGGGCCGAGGCGCGGCTGATGGAACTGGGCATCCGCGACTATCGCGCGATGCTGCGGGACGCGCGCGCCTGAGAGCGGTGCGCGTTCGACTTATCCACAGGCTTATCGACAGAAGTTATCCACAGCTTTTCCTACGCCAATCTGTGGGAAAAGCTGTGGATAAGTTTGTGGACAGATGAAGGCGCTTGGCATGTGTTGGAAAATCCGGCCGTAGCCGGATTGCCGCACCAGCCCACACCCCCACCCGATCGCCCAGACAGGGTATCCTGATGGGAGGCCGGGTGGGGGTGTGGGCTGGTGCCGATGCGCCGGAGGCGCATTTCTCCAAACGAACTCCTATTCCTTCTTGCCGCCAATGCCCTTCAGATAGCGTTCCATCCCCTCCAGATAGGCGGGGTTCAGCATCAGTGCGCTGTTGGCCATGCGTTCGACATGGCGCCCCATGGACGGGCCGACTTCGGCGGCCAGCTCGATCGCGATCTTGGCGGCGCCCATCTGCTCGCCATTCTGCTTGGTGAGGTGACGGCAGAAGGCCAGGGCCGCGTCCTCGAACCCTTCGTCCGGCATCACGTCATGCACCAGGCCCATGATCAGCGCGCGGTCGGCATCGGCCTTCTGGTTGCCCATGATCAGCCAGCGCGCCCAGTGCGGACCGCAGATGCGGGTCAGGCGGCTGACCCCGTTGGAGGCCGGCAGCACGCCGAACAGCCCTTCGGGGAAGGAGAAGGCGGCCGATTTGGCCGCCAGGCGGAAATCGCAGGACAAGGCCATTTCCAGCCCGCCGCCGACACAGGTGGCGTGGATGGCGCAGACGATCGGCTTTTCCACATGCTCCATCTCGTCATAGATGCGCTGCATCCCGTTGAGCTGGAGCCGGTGATTTTCGCGGATGCCGCTGGGCGTGCGGGGATATTCCCTGGGCGACCCGCCGCTCTTCATGTCCGCGCCGGAACAGAAATAGCGGCCGGTCGACCGGACCAGCATCACCTTCAGGTCCGGCGTGTCGCGAAAGCGGATCAGCGCCGCCTCGAACAGTGCCATCGTTTCGGCCGACAGGGCATTGAGCTTGTCCGGCCGGTTCAGCGTAGCGATGAGGATGCCATCCTGTTCCTGCGTCAGAAGATGGGGCGCGTCGTCCGTCATGCGATCTTCCTCAGGCGCGGGTGCGCGGCAGGCCCAGGCCCTTTTCCGCGATCATGCTGCGATGCACCTCGCTGGTGCCGCCATAGATGGTCGATCCCTGGGCGTGGCGATAGAACATGTTGATCTCCTCCGCCGGGCCCTTGCGCTTGGAGAGCGAGGCCGGGGCGGTGAGATCGAGCAGGTCGCGCGCATCGGTCAGGAACTTCTCCGAACTGAACATCTTGGCCATCGGGCCATAGGCATGGTTCGGCTTCTTTTCCGACATCACCCATTGGGCGCGATAGGTGATCAGTTCCGACGCCCACAGATTGGCGGCGGTGCGGGCCAGCCGCGCCTGTGCGCCGCCATCCTCGATCAACGGCCTGCCCCTGTGGATAAGTTCGCGACAAAGGGCTTCGCCGGCCTGCAGCATCTTGCGCTGATATTTGGCGAAGCCGCCGCCATGTTCCAGTTCCAGGCTGGCGCTCATGGTGCGCACGCCGCCATCAATCTCGCCCAGTCGCCAGCTGTCGGGGATGCGCACGCCATCATAGAAGGTGATGTTGGTGCGCTCATCCTGGAAGGTGTGGACCGGCTGCACCGTCACGCCATCGGCCTTCAGCGGCACGATGAACATGGTGAGGCCCTTATGCTTGGCCACGTCCGGGTTGGTGCGACAGAGCATCAGCACATAGGTGGACAGGTTGGCGCCCGACGTGAACATCTTGGTGCCGTCGATCCGCCAGCTGCCATCCGCCTCCTGCGTCGCGCGGCATTGCGCCGCGAACACGTCGGAGCCCGATCCGGGTTCGGAATAGCCGAGCGAGCAGATCACCTCGCCGCGCATGATTTCCGGCAGCACCGCCTGCTTCAGCTCCTCGGTGCCGAAGCGGTGAATGATGAGCGACACCATCTGCGTCACATTGGCGGCGGGGTTGTTATATCCCTGCTCCTCGAACGCATCCATCGCCGCCGTCTTCTCATAGGCGGACAGGCCCCGGCCGCCTACATCCTTGGGCAGGCCGAGATAGAGGAGATTCTGCGCCGCCAGCTTGCGGTTGAGTTCGGGGTTATAGCCCTCCCAGCTATAGTGGAAGGTCGCCCGCATCTCGGGCGTCACATTGGCCGCGAAGAAGGCGTTGATCTCGTCCTTGATCGCCTGCGCCGCTTCGCCCAGGTCGAAATCGACCGGCATAGGCCCGGCATCGGGCAGCGCGGCGGCCTCATCGGCGTAGAGCCGGCGTCCGGCCTCATCGAGCCAGCGCTGCGGATCGCCGCCGATCAGCGGCCAGGCCTTGGCGCGCAGATTATAGAGGAAGATGTCATATTCGGTGGTGAGGCCATAGCCGCCGAAGGTGTGGAGCGATTGCGCCACCGCCTTGGTCGCGCTGTTGGCGTTCCACCAGGCGGCGATCGAGATCGCGCCCCCGGCTTCGGGTGCGCCATCGGCCAGGTCGCGGATCGCCTTCCACACCAGGAACTTGCCGCCGTCGATCTCGCAGAGAATATCGGCCAGCGGATGGGAAATGGCCTGGAACTGGCCGATATATTGGTCGAACTGCTTGCGCTCGCAGGCATAAGCGGCGGCAAGCTTCAATGCCTCGCGGCCGATGCCGGCCAGACCGGCGGCGATCAGCAGCTTCCATTCCTCGATCCCGGCGGCGAAGATCGCGAGCGCCTCGGCCCCCGATGCCAGCACGGTGCGCGGATGCGCCGACAGGTCGATCTCTGCGATCGGCGTGGAGGCCAGATTATCCTCCGCCTTGCGTGCCTCTGCCGGCACGGTGACGAGGATGATGTCTTCGCCCGACCGGGCCAGCACCGCTTCGGCCACCAGGCCACCGCCAATCCACTGGACGGGCGTGTCCGCGATATCGTCGAAGGCGAAGCTGGCGACCGCATCACCCGCCAGCACCCGGCCGAGCAGATCGGCCGCCGCCTCGCCGCCCAGTTGCGCCAGCAATCGCGCCGCGACCAGCGCTTCGGCCAGCGGCCCCGATGCCAATGTCCGTCCCGCTTCCTCCATCAGGATGGTCGCGTCGAACAGGCCGAGGCCCAGGCCCCCGGCCTCTTCGGGCACGCGGATCGACAGCGCGCCCAGTTCCGCCAGCCCCTGCCACAAAGCGGGGTCGAAGCCGCTCGGCGCGGCGGCGCGCACCCGCGCCATGCTGCTATGTTCGTCCAGGAAGCGCGCGAACATGTCGCGCATCATCTCCTGATCGTCGGTCAGGTCGAAATTCATGGGGTTCAGGCCTCGGCGGGCGCCGAACGCCGCATCATGACGCTGAGGTCCACCTGTCCGGTGGCGACGCCGCCCATGAAGCCGCCATCGACCGGGAAGACCACGCCATTGACGATGCCGGCCAGATCGCTGTTCAGCAGGACGATGCCGCCCGCCTGTTCGGCCGGGGTCGAGTAACGGCCCATCGGTTCGGCGGCGGCGGCGACCACATCCTTGCCGGACGCGGCCTCGAACGTCGCCATCATCGGCGTCTGGGTGGGCGAGGGCAGGGTGCAGTTGATGCGAATGCCCTTCTTGATGAGATGCGCGCCCATATACTGGGTCCAGACGATCACATTCTCCTTGGAGAAGCTGTAGCCTTCCTTGACCACATCATCGAGATGCGCCTCGCACCAGGCGACGGCGGCGTCATAACCCTTGGTGGTGACGAATTCCATGTTGGTCGGGATGCGGCGGCTCCAGCCCAGCCCGCCGGTGGAGGCGATGCTGGCGATCGCGCCGCCCGGTCCCATCAGCGGCAATACCTGTTCGGTCAGGTGGCGCAGGCCGATGAAGTTCACCTTCATGACGTCGAGCGGCGGGAAGGACTGGGGCAGGCCGGCGCAGTTGAACAGCGCATCCACCTTGCCGCCGATGCCGGCCACCGCCGCCTCGATCGAGGCCGGATCGCGCAGGTCGACATTGGTGAAGGAGGCGAGCGGCAGGCTGCTGTCCCTGAAGTCCAGGCCATGAACCTCGGCGCCCAGTTCCAGCAGCAGCTTGGCGGTCGCCTCCCCCATGCCGGAGAAGCAGCCGCTCACGATCACGCGCTTGCCCTTATAGCCCAAAATGTCGCTCATCTCGCTCTCCCGGATTCTCTGATTATGCCTTGGCCTTGGGCGGCCAGTTGATGCTGCCATCATCTTCCTCGACGACGATGATGCGTTCGGGGCAGGCGCGCGCGCCGCGCTTGGCGGTCTGCTGTTCACCGTCTGCCACGTCGAAACCCTCGGTCGCGATATAGCCGTCCTCGTCCAGCGGATACATGTCCTCGGACACGGCGGCGCAGCGGGCATTGCCCACGCAGCCTGACTTTTCGATGCGGATTCTCATCTGCCCTCTCCGGCTATTCTGACCTTCCTTAGAAAGGAGATTACGGCCCCGATCAACGTGGCGCCCGGCACAATCGCCATCGCGATACGGAGCTGCGGCGCGGATCGTCGGGGCGTTATCTGGCATTGCCGCACCCAGCCCCTTTGCCTTTGCCGGGCCGCCGGGCAAAACGGGTCCGACAAGAAGGGACGCATCCTGCACGCGCCCGCCCCAGCAGGGAAGACGGAGAGAATCATGGCCCACGCCACCTTGAGCCCCGCCGCGCCACAGCCGGCCCATGTGCCCGACGCGCTCGTCTATGATTTCGATGTCCATGCCGATCCGGGCCTGCTGGCCGATCCGCATGCGCGCATCCTCGACCTGCTGAAGACGGCGCCGCCGGTCTTCTGGACGCCGCGCAATGGCGGCGGCTGGGTCGCGCTGACCCACGCCGCCAATTATGAAGCGTCGCGCGATACCGAAACCTATTCCAGCGAGTTCGTGCCGGCCGACAAGATGAAGGCGCTGCTCGCCTCGCTGCCGCCGGGCGCGCCGCATATTCCGCAGCCGATCCCGATCACGCTCGATCCGCCCGAACATACCAAATATCGCCAGCCGCTGCAGAAGGTCTTCTCGCCCAAGACGATCGCGGCCTTGAAGGACAGCATTCGCGAATTGGCCGGCGAGCTGATCGACGCGATCAAGGCCGATGGCCAGTGCGAGTTCATGAGCACGGTGGCCGAGCCGTTGCCGGTGCAGGTCTTCCTCAAGATGCTGGGCCTGCCGCTGGAACGGCTGCCGGAATATCGCCAGATCGTGAAGGAGCATATGGAGGCGATCGATACCGATCGCGAAGGCTCCATGCGCCGCTTGCAACGCATTGCCGCGGCGATGCGCGATACCGTGCTGGAGCGCAGGGATAATCCGAAGGACGATATCATTTCCATGCTGTGGAAGCTGGAGGTGGACGGCCAGCCGAGCACGCTTGCCGATATGGAGAATTATGGTGTGCTGCTGTTCATCGCCGGCCTCGACACGGTGATGAACGGCATGGGCCTGGCCATGCGCGGCCTGGCGCTCGACCTGCCATTGCAGGCAAAGTTGCGGGCCGAGCCCAAGCTGGTGGCCGAAGCCGCCGAGGAAATGCTGCGCCGCTATACCTTCACCGTGCCGATGCGGGTCATCAAGAAGCCGGCCGAACTGGCCGGGGCTAAGATGATGCCCGGCGACATGCTCAAGCTGTTCCTGCCCGCCGCCGATCTGGATGCGAAAGAATTCCCGCAGCCCGACAGCTATGATCTTGATCGCGAGAACAATGTTCACATTGCCTTCGGTGTCGGCCCGCATCGCTGCCTGGGCTCCCACCTGGCGCGCGTCGAATTGCAGGTTCTTTATGAGGAGATGCTGGCCCGCCTGCCCGAATTCCGGCTCGATCCGGCCAAGCCCACGGTCTTCCATGGCGGCCATGTGATCGGCATCGAAAGCCTGAACCTGGTCTGGGATGTCTGATGGTCTGGCAACGTTCGCGCCCGCGCCTCGATCGGGAAAACCGCGCCTTCTGGACCGGCGGGGCGGAGGGGAAGCTCAACATCACCCGCTGCGACGATTGCGGCCAGTTCACCCATCCGCCGCGCGAGATCTGCCGTCATTGCCAGTCGGAAAATGTCGGCCCCCATGCGGTCGCCGGCACCGGCGCGGTCGACACCTATACGATCAACTATCAGGCCTGGGCCAAGGATATGGAGGTGCCCTTCGTCATCGCCCGTGTCCGGCTCGACGACGTACCCGGCGTCTATCTGACCAGCAATATCGTCAATTGCCCGGTCGATGCCGTCGACATGGATGACCGCGTCCGCGTCACCTTCGAGGAGCAGGACGGCATCTGGTTCCCCCTGTTCGAGAAGGTCGCATGAGCATGGCGCGCGAAGCCTATATCACCGGCATCGGCATGTCGGAGGTCGGCGTGCGGCTGACCCGGTCGCCGCTCGGCCTGACGCTCGACGCCGTGCGCGAGGCGATTGCCAACGCCGGCCTGACTCTCGATCAGATTGACGGCGTCGCCACCTATCCCGGCAAGATGTCGACCTTCCTCGGCTTCTCGCCGGTCAGTTCGGACGATGTGATCGAGATATTGGGGCTCAACACACGCTGGCATATCGGCGCGGCGGAGGCGACGGCGCAGCTGGGCGCGATCGCCGAGGCGGCAATGGCGGTGAAGGCCGGCCTTGCCCGCCATGTCCTGTGCTTCCGCACCGTTTATGAGGCGGCAGCGCTGGCTCGCCCCGAAGAATTCCCGCCGATGGAACGGCGCAAGGATGTGTCGGGCAATTCGCAATGGGTCTCGCCCTTCGGCGCCTTTTCGGCCGCCAACTGGACCGCGCAATTCGCGATGCGCCACATGAAGCGCTATGGCCTGACCCGCGAACAGCTCGCCCAGGTGGCGCTGAACGATCATGCCAATGCCGCGCGCAACCCGCGCGCGATCGTCAAGAAGCCGCTGAGCATGGACGAGTATATGGCGGCGCGGATGATCAGTTCGCCCTTCTGCCTCTATGATTGCGATCGTTTCACCGATGCCTCGACCGTACTGATCGTGTCGGCCGGCGATGCGCTGGACGAGGTGAAGACGACGCCTATCCGCATCGCCGCCAGCGCCGGATCGGTCGAGCGCTACAGCTGGGACCAGGCCGAATGGGCGAGCGCCTATCCGACCGGGCGCGACCTGTGGAAGAACACGGACTACACCGCCAAGGATGTCGATACCGTCCAATTCTATGACGGCTTCGCTTTCCAGCCGATCACCTGGCTCGAAGGGCTGGGCTTCTGCGATGTGGGCGAGGGCGGCCAGTTCCTCGAAGGCGGCAAGCGCATCGCGCTCGACGGCGAATTGCCGATGAACACCGGCGGCGGCCAGCTTGGCTGGGGACGGCTGCACGGCTTTGGATTCGCCTATGAATCGGTGGTGCAGTTGCGCGGAGAGGGCGGCGCGCGCCAGATCGCTGGCGACCCGAAGGTGGCTGTGGCGACATCGGGTGGCGGCCCCATGGCGGCGGCGCTGCTGCTGGCGAAGGACTGATCGCGATGGACAGCGGCATGCTGGACATGCTGCCCGGCTTTCGCCGTCGCTTCCTGGTGACGCCGCTGCCCGGCCGGGTGACGGCGGCAGTCGAGGATGACTATCACAGCATGGCCGTCATCCTGCACCATGACGGCGCGCGCATCAGCGGCGTCGACGCGATCATGGAGCGGGTGCCCTGGACCACCTGTCCGGGCGCGCCGGCGGTGCTTCAGGCGACCTTCACGGGTGTCGTGCTGGCTGAGGCGGCCGCGCGCGGCGAGAAGAAGGCGAACTGCACCCATTTGCACGACCTGGCCGTGCTGGCGGCGGCGCACGCTGGCGAGGCGGCGCCGACCCGCTATGAGATTCTCGCCTGCGATCCGATCGAGGAGGATCTGGCCGTGGCGGAGATCCGGCGCGACGGCGTACCGCTGCTGCAGGTCGCGCATCGCCGCCATGTCATGGTCGCGCCCGCCGAGATTGCCGGCCAGTCGCTGATGAAGCTGCGCCCGTGGATCGACGCGCTGGATGAGCCCCGGCGTGAGGCCGCCCGGCTGCTGCAATGGGGCACGATCCTCGCCAATGGCCGGCTGATTCCGATGGAGCGGCAATCGACCGCGACCCGCGTGCCGCCCAATTGCTTCACCTTCCAGCCGGAAAATGCGGTCCATGCGATCCGCGTCGGCCGGGTGATCGACTTCACCGCCGAACCCCTGGTGCCGCTCGACCATTTCGATGGCGCCGCCTATGACCGGCCGCGCGACGCTCAATAGAGGAACGGGACGATGGACGAGGCGCGGCAACTGGTGGCCCCCGAATTGCGCGCGGCGCTCGACCTCTTCCCGCCGCTCGACCTCAGCGATCAGACGATCGCCGCCTTCCGCCAGCCCTTTGCCGCCCGCCCGGCCGAGCCGATGCCCGAAGCGCTGGCCGCCGTGCAGCGGGAAGAAGTCTTCCTGCCCGGCGCGCCCGGATCGCCCGATGTCCGCTGCCTGCTCTATCGCCCGGCCGAGGCGATTGGCGACGCGCGGCGGCCGGCCTATCTCCATATTCATGGCGGTGGCTTCGTGCTCGGCATGGCCGATATGAGCGACCTGTCCAACCGGGCCTGGGTGGCGCAGCTGGGTTGTGTCGTCCTGTCGGTCGATTATCGGCTGGCGCCCGAGACGCCGTTCCCCGGCGCGCGCGACGATTGCTACGCGGCGCTCGGCTGGCTGCATGAACAGGCCGACGCGCTGGGCATCGACCCCAGCCGCATCGCGGTCGGCGGCGAGAGCGCGGGCGGCGGCCATGCCGTGGCGCTGGCGATCCATGCCCGCGACCTGGGCGCCTATCCGATCCGTTTCATGCTGCTCGACGCGCCGATGCTCGACGATCGCACCGGCAGCAGCGCGCCGCTCCATCCGGTCACCGGCCGGTTCGTCTGGACCCCGGCGCAGAACCGCTATGGCTGGGGGGCACTGCTCGGGCAGGAAGCGGGGACCGAGCATGTCCCGACCGACGCCGTGCCGGCCCGCTGTCCCGACCTGTCCGACCTGCCGCCCGCCTTCATCAGTGTCGGCGCGCTCGACCTGTTCCTGGAGGAGGATATCGACTTCGCCCGCCGGTTGCTGGCCCTCGGCATCTCGGTCGAACTCCATGTGACGCCCGGCGCCTATCATGGCTTCGGCCTGGCCGGCCCCGATACGCCGCAGATGCAGTCACTTCAGGCGATGCGCTTCGCGGCGCTGCGCCGCGCCTTGCAGGGGAACTGACGCCGCCCTTCAGAAGGCGGGCATCACCCTGTCGGCGAACAGCTGGGCATAGGGTTGGAATTTTGCCGGCGGCAGGCCGGGGGGCATCATCATCATGATATGCTCGACATTGATGCGCTGCTGCATTGCGCGGAAATGGTCGATCGCCGCGGCGGGGGTCAGGATCTGCAGGATGCCGCTGCGCTGGAAGGCGTCGAGCGACATGGGTTTCAGCGCCACCTTGTCGATGCCCGACGCCTGATCCTCGGCCAGCCATGCGCCATAGGTTTCGTTCACATGGTGGAAATAGGGGGCCATCTCCGCCATCGCCGCCTCGGGGTCTTCGGCGACCAGGGTGAACAGGCTCTGGATGCGGATGCGCGCGGCGGCCGGGTCTTTCCCCTCGGCGCGCAGCTTGTCGGCATAGAGGCCGCACACCTCCTCATTGCCGAAATAGCCGTCGGCATATCTGGCCACCCGCGCCAGCGCCTTTTCGGCAAAGCCGCCAATATAGAGGGGGATGCGGCCGCGCGGCGCGGCCGGGCGCAGGGTTGCGCCGGCGATGCTGTAATGTTGCCCGGCAAAATCGACCGTCTCGCCCGCCCAGAGTTGCTGGACGATCGCGAGGAATTCGTCGAAGCGCGCGCCGCGCTTGCCGAAATCGACGCCATAGGCCTGGGTCTCGCGGCGGCGGTAGCCGATTGCCAGCGCCATCTCCAGCCGGCCGTCGGACAGGATATCCAGCACCGCGCATTCCTCGGCAAAACGGACCGGATGATAGAGCGGGGCGAGCGCGATCGCCGATCCGAGCCTGATCCGGCTGGTGCGCGCCGCGATCGCCGCCAGTGCGACATTGGGCGCGGGCATATAGCCATCCTGCGCGCCATGATGTTCGGGTACCCAGGCGCCGGCAAACCCGGCCGTTTCGCTCCACGCGACGAAGTCCAGTATCTCGGCATAGAGATCGGCCGGGCGCCGTTCCCATTGGGGCGGGTTCCGGAAATCATAAAGATAGCCGAAGGTCAGCGGATTGCTCATGACGATGCTCCGGGGGCAGGGCAAAACGCCCGCCAACCCGGTTGGGCGGCGGGCGTGGAAAGGCCGTGGGGCCGATCCTTATTCGAAGGGTTCTTCGCCCTGCAGCTTGGTGCGGTGCATCATGCGATTGCAGTCGGGATCATATTTCTCGGCCCGGTGCATGGTGCCGGTATTGTCCCAGATGACCAGGTCGCCGACGCTCCATTCATGGCTGTAGCTGAATTCCTCGCGGGTCGCCCATTCGCGCAGCCCAACCAGGATTTCGGCGCTGTCATAGGGATCGAGATCCTTGACCCGCTGGGCGGTACAGCCCAGCACCAGCGACTTGCGGCCCGACTTGTGGTTCCACACCAGCGGCAGCTCATTCTCGCCGACCTGGCGCATCCCCTTCAGCTTGGCGAGGCTGGGTTCGGGTTCATAATAGAAGACCGTCGCCCAAACCGAGTGGATCACGCGCAGCGTCTCATATTCGGCCTTCTGCTCGTCGGTCAGCGCCTCATAGGCGGCATAGGTGTTGCAGAAGCCGGTATTGCCGCCCCAGGTGGCCGGCACCTTGCACGACAGCAAGGAGGCGAGGATCGGCACATCGTTCATCGTGCCGTCGATATGCCAGTAGAGCGAGCCCTTGAGATATTCGGCGCTCTGCGGATTTTCCTTCACGTCGAGGGTGATCTTGTGGATTTCCTCGCCACCGCGATGCTCGGGGGCAAAGGCGCCCAGCGTCTTGGTGAAGGCGATCTGTTCCTCGTCGGTGAAGTCGATCTTCGGGAAGACCAGCACGCCGCGCTGCTCCAGCAGCTCGCGGATCTGCGGCGCCAGTTCGCCGGCCAGCAGTTCCTCCTTGCTGTTGAGGATGCGGCTGCCGATGCTCGGCTTGATATCTTCATGCACGAAACGGGTAATGGTGGTGGCGGACATGCCTTGCTCTCCTATGCATCCCTGCGCGTTTGAACACATGTTCAACATGCTTGCATGGAAAAGTCAATGCCTCTCATTTTTCGGGCAGCAGCAATTCGTCCAATAGCGCCTCGACCGAAGCGCGCGCGTCGGCATGTCCGCTCGCGACCCCCATGTCGGCTTCCATCACCAGGGTGCGGCCGACGGCGGCCAGCAACAGGCTGAGGCCCGCCGCCGTCACCTTGTGATCGGCGAGTCGATCGCCCAGCAGCTGCTCCATCAACTGCGCCTGGCGATCCCGCATCGCTTCGCTGTGGCGGGCGATCTCGGCACGGATCGCCTTGCGATGATTGGCCATGGCGACAAATTCCATCGCCAGCGCGTTGCGGCTGGGGTCGGAGAAGAAGCGCCACAGTGCCCGCACCGGATCGGCGCTGGTCAGCGCCGCCTCGATCATCGCGTCGCTCTGTTCGGCGCCGCGGCGGAACACCGCCAGCAGCAGGTCGTCGGTGGTCGGGAAATAATAATGGACCAGCGATGGCGGCAGTTCGGCGCGCAGCGCCACCCGGCGCGAACTGGCGGCGGCATAGCCTTCGTCGCGGATCACCTGTTCGGTGGCCTCCACGATCCGGGCGCGGGTTTCGGAGCTTTCGGCGCCGACGCGACGTTTCTGGACCATGGCTGGAGCATAAATGGCCGGGCCGCCCATGCAAGCGTCTGCGCTTTCGTCTGGCGCCTTCGGCGCGTCTGCACCGGCCCACACCCCCACCCGACCGCCCATCAGGATATCATAGCTGGGTGGTCGGGTGGGGGTGTGGGCCGGTGCGGCCTCTTGAAAATGCGTTTTTCCGCGCATTTTCCAGCAAACTCTTAATGCGACCCCATATAGCGGCCGCCATTGGTGCTGATCGTCTGGCCGGTGATGTAGCTGGCCTCTTCCGACGCCAGATAGGCGCAAGCAGCGGCGATATCTTCCGGCTTGCCGATCCGCTTCATCGGCAGCGTCTGGGCAAAGGCGTCGGCGTCGATCGGCGCGGCGCGCAGCATCGGCGTATCGATGAAGCCGGGCGGCACCATGTTGAAGGTCACGCCGCTCGGCGCGAATTCCAGCGCCAGCGCTTTGGTCATGCCCATCAGGCCACCCTTGGACGAGACATAATGGCCCTGGGCGAAGGAGCCCGACTGGACCGAGGAGGAGGTGATGTTGATCACCCGACCCCAGCCGGCGGCCAGCATGTCGGGCAGCACTTCCTTGGTCAGCAGATAGGGGCCGCGCAGGTTGATGTGGATGACCTTGTCGAACAGATCGTCGTCAATGTCCATGAACGGGGTGAAGGGGGCGATGCCGGCATTGTTCACCAGGATGGCGATCGGCCCCAGCTTCGCCCGCGTCTCTTCTGCCGCCGCATGGATCGCCGCCTTGTCCGAACAATCGGCGGTGATGGCGATGGCGGTGCCGCCGGCCGCCTCGATCAGCTTGACCGTCTCGGCCGCGCCGTCGCCATTAATGTCCCACACCGCGATCTTCGCCGTATCTTCGGCCAGGCGCAGCGCGATCGCGCGACCAATGCCCGAACCCGAACCCGTGACCACGGCCGTGCGGCCGTTGAGAGACCTCGTCATCGCAATTCCTTCCTATATGTCAATTTCGGTGTCGCTTTCAGGCGCCGACTAGTTGCTCGATCGCCTCGATCGTCGTGCGGTGCATCATGCGATTTTCTTCCAGCGGATAGGGATCGACCCGGTGCATCGTGCCGCTATTGTCCCAGATCAGCAGGTCGCCCTCCGTCCAGTCATGGCGATAGACGAATTGCGGCTGGATCGCCCATTCGCGCAGCCGGGACAGCAGCACGCGGCCCTGCGCCGGGTCCATCCCCTCGATATGGTCGGCGGTCGACCCCAGCACCAGCGACTTGCGGCCGGTCTCATGGGTCCAGACCAAAGGATGGACCTTGGGCGTGCGCATCTGCCAGAAATTCAGCTCCGCCACGGTGGGTTCGGGGTTCACATAGCGCTGCGATGTCTCGAAGCTGTGGACCACGCGCAGCCCGTCATAGGCCGTCTTCTCCTCTTCGGGCAGGTCGTCCCAGGCGGCATAGGTATTGGCGAAATAGGTGCTGCCGCCGGTCCTGGACAGCGACTTGGCGTTCAGCGTTGCGGCGAAATTGGGCACGTCGTCGCTTGCCCCGTCGATATGCCAGAAGAAGGCGCCCTTGATATATTCGGCGCCCGGATTTTCCTTCGGATCGATCGTCACCTTGAAGATGCCGCCTTCGCCCTGCGGCTGGACCCGGCCCAGCGTGTGGGAAAAGGCCAGCTGATCTTCGCGACTCATGTGCAGCCCGCGCACGATCAGCACGCCGCGTTGCTGCAACAGCGCCCGGATCGTGTCGGCATGGGCGCCCGACACCAGGGTTGCCGCGTCGGTCCGGATCTCGGTGCCGATGCGCGCGGTCAGGTCGATCGTCGAAAAGGCCATCATCCGCTCCAGCGGGCGCCTGTCGCGCCGCTCTTCTTGACTATCATCAACAGGATTGTTGATTTGACTGTCAAGGAAGCGGCGGCGACATCGCTGCGGCGAAGCGGCTAGCGGCCCGCCCCACGTGCAAATAGCGGCGCCAGCAGCGCATAGCTGGGATCATCCACCGGCACCGGCTTGTCGCCATGGTCGGCGGCGGGTTGCAGCAGCTTCATGTCGAAGCTCACCACCCGCTTGGCAAAGCGCCACTGGCCATCGACGCGGCGATAGCTGTCGATATAGCGCACCCCCTGGATATCGTGCAGCAGCCCGCCCTTGCCGTCGGGGATCAGGTGCCAGGCAATGGCATAAACCTCGCCTTCGCCGGTATCGCCGTCGACCTCGACCAGATGGTTGCAGACGAAATGATTGCCGATATGCATGTGCGGCAGCGACGCTTCGAGAAAGGCGACATAGCCGTCGACCGGCCCGTCATAATAGGCGCCATGGCTGTCGGTCGCGTCGGCGGTATAGAGCGACCGGATCAGCGCGAAATCCTGCCGGTCGACCCCGCGCGAATAGAGCTGGGCCAGTTCCCTGATCTCTTCCCTGGCGATCAGCGTCTCGATCCGGTTGTCCATGGCGTGCTTCCTCTCCTGTCGGGCCGGACCCTAGTCGGGCAGGGGCGCCGGGCAATGGGGCGGGGGCGGATCATCGGCCGGGCGATCCTCCCCTCTGTTCAGGCGGGTGCGAAGGCCCTAAGCCATGGCCCCGATGGATAATCTGCCGACCGACGCGCGCCAGCTGCGCTCCCGCCGCCAGCTGCTCGACGCGATGCTCCACCTGCTGGAAACCCGCCCCTATGATCAGGTGACGATCCGCGAGGTCGCGCGCGAGGCGGAGGTCGGCTACGCCACCTTCTTCCGCCATTATCCGTCCAAGGATGCGCTGCTGCACGATCTCGCTGCCGGACAGATCGCCGATCTGCTGCAGCGCGCGCTGCCGATCCTGTTCGCCGACGATGCCCGCCAGTCCTGCATGACCCTGTTCGCTTATGTCGCCGAACGGCGCGCGCTCTGGTCGGCCTTCCTGACCGGCGGCGCGGCGACCATGCTCAAGCAGGAATTTACCGATCAGGCGCGCCAGCTGGCGCAGCAGAGGCCGCATGATGCCGGCTGGCTGCCCGATGAACTGCGCATCGTCTTCGCGGTCAGCGCCACGGTCGAGATTCTCGCCTGGTGGCTGCAGCAGGAACCCGATTATCCGCTCGATCGCATGGCGGAAATTCTCGACCGGCTGGTCGTCACCCCGTCGATGCAGCCCTGATCGGGCAGGGGCATCGCCCCGCCGCTATCTCCGCCCCGTGCGTTGGCGCCTCACCCGGCGCCGCCTAGCATCTTCGCCGCAAGACGGGAGGCGCGGCATGGACGGATTGACGGTGACGACGACGGCTGGGCCGGTGCGCGGCACCCTGGCGAACGGCGTGCGATGCTGGCGCGGCATTCCCTATGCACGGGCCGACCGCTTTGCTGCCCCGGAGGCGCCGGTCGCGTGGAATGATGTGCGCGACGCATCACGTCCCGGTCCGCAATGTCCGCAAATGTATGGCAATCAGGCGAAGCGGGCGCGGCTGTCGATGCCCGACTTTGCCGAGGATTGCCTGTCGCTCAACATCCATGTGCCCGACGACGCGACCGGCCCGCTGCCGGTCTATGTCTGGATTCACGGCGGCGCCTTCGTCGCGGGTGGCGGCCATAGCTATGACGGCAGCGACTTTGCCCGCGACGGTGACATCATCGTCGTCACCATCAATTATCGGCTGGGCGTACTCGGCTTCGTCAATTTCGGCGCGGTCGTGCCGGGCATCCCTTCCAATCTCGGCCTGCGCGATCAGATTGCGGCGCTCGCCTGGGTGCGCGACAATATTGCGGCCTTCGGCGGCGATCCGGCGCGGGTGACGGTCGGCGGCCAGTCGGCCGGCTCCATGTCGGTCTCGCTATTGCTCCATGCCCCGGCTGCCCGCGACCTCTTTGCCGGCGCGATCATGCAGAGCGGTGCCGTCAGCCTGATTCATGGCCGCGATCGCAGCGAACAGGTGGCGCGCGATTATATGGCGGCGCTCGGCAACCCCGATCTCGCCGCGCTGCGCGGCATGGACCTCATGCGCCTGTTCGAGGCGCAGGGCGCGGCCGGTGCCGCCAATCCCGGCACCATTCCTTCTGCCCCCTGGTTCGACGGCGACCTGCTGCCCGCCTCGCTGGCGCAGGCGGTGGCTGAGCCGGCCGCGCCGGTGCCGCTGCTCGCCGGCGCCACGCGTGAGGAAATCCGCCTGTTCGAACTGATGCCCGGCGATATCCTGCCGACCGACTGGCCGGCACTCGAAGCATTGCTCCATGCCCAATTGCCGGCCGATCACGCCGCGCGCATCCTCGACGCCTATCCCCGCGACAAGGCGGGGCGCCGCGCGCTCGCCACCGATCTCACCTTCCTGATGCCGACGCGCCATTTCGCGGATCGCCAGTCGAGGCAGGCGCCGACCTGGTTCTATCGCTTCGACTATCGCCATCCGATCGCCGGCGCCGCCCATGGGCTCGACCTGACCCTGACCTGGCCGATGCGCGGGCTGCGCGCCGCCTTTGCGCGGGGCGGGCCGATGCGCGGACGCCGCGCGGCGCTCGGCCGGCGGATGACCGATCATATCGCCCATTTCGTTCGCCATGGCGCGCCTGAGCCGGACTGGCTGGCCTATCATGTCGATCGACCGGCGGTGAAGATCTTCGACCTGACCGACCGGGTGGACATCGACCCCGACGGTGATCGCTGGCGCGCCTGGGCGGGCGCCGATGTCGGTGCCGGACTGGCGACCCGCGCCTAGGGGCAATCGACATTCAGCCCTGACGGCCTGCAAATGGCGGTTCTCCGCGCTTCCGGTGCTCACGTACTTTAAGTACGCTGCGTTGAAACGAGGCACGTGACTCGTTTCAAGGGTCACGGAAAACCACCATTTTCGTCACGTCATCATCTGAATGTCGATCGCCCCTAGCCCTTCAGTGCCCCCAGCACGCTGTCGGCATGTTCATGCCGACAGATGAGGAGGTCGGGCATGTATGTGTCTTGCTGGTTGTAGGTCAGCGGCGATCCGTCGATGCGGGATGCGTGGAGGCCGTGGGCGAGCGCGACGGCGGCGGGTGCGCAGCTGTCCCATTCATATTGGCCGCCGGCATGGAGATAGATGTCGGCCTGGCCCAGGATCACGGCCATGGCCTTGGCGCCGGCCGATCCCATGGGCACCAGCTCGGCGCCCAGCGCCTCTGCGACCGCGACCGCCTGGGGTGCGGGGCGGGTGCGGGAGACGACCATGCGCAGTTTCTCGGGCGCCGGCGGGATTGCGCGCGGCTGGTCGGTGCGCAGGACGATGCCCTGCTCATGGCCCGGCAGCGCGACCGCACCGATGGT
>NZ_LUFI01000056.1:0-37619 GCF_005281675.1 Sphingobium sp. MP9-4
GCCGGGCCAGCGCCCCGCGCCGCTGCCGGCTCCAGCGCGCGCCCTCCGCCACGGCGGCCAGCAGCCGGCCCTCGTCGATCGGCTTTTCCAGATAGTCGAGCCCGCCATAGCGGCGTACCGAATCCACCGCGCTGCTGGTGGTCGGCCAGGCGGTCATGAAGATGATCGCCACCGCCGGATCCTGCGCCCGCATCCGCTCGGCAAAGGCAAAGCCGTCCATGTCCGCCATCATCACGTCGGTGACCAGGCAATGGGCCGGCTCGTCGGCCTGGGCGCGCAGCATCGCGCGGGGCGTGTCGAACGCCTGGGTGCGATAGCCGTGCCGGCCCAGCAGACGCGCTACCGCCCGGCCCAGATCAGGGTCGTCATCGACAACATGGATGATGGCGGGATCGGCCGGGTCAGTCATGGCTGGGCTCCGTGCGGGGCAGGGACAGGCTGGCGCGCGCGCGGCCCTGCGCGATGTCGCGGGTCAGCGTGCCGCCATGGGCGTCGGCGATGGCACGCGCCACCAGCAGGCCGATGCCCATGCCGCCATAGTCGGGGGTGGGGGACGGGACCGGGTTGGAGACATGGATCGTCACCTGATCGGCCCGGCTTTCCACGGCGATCTCGATGGTCGATCCGGGCGCCGCCAGCATCGCGTTGCGCAGCAGGTTGAGCAATATCTGGGTCAGTTCGATCTCATGCCCGGTGACCTGCAACCGCGCATCCATCGGCGGCAGGCTGATGGCGCAGCCCAGGCTGCGCGCCTCGCCGCCGACCATGCCGGCACAGTCGCGCAGCATCTGGCCGACGATGATCGGCGATGGTTCGTCGACCGCGCGCCCGCCAAAGCTGCGCAGCCGTCGCACCATGTCGGCCAGCAAAGCCGCCTTGCGATCGACCAGTTCGATGCTCTCGCGCATCTCCGCCAGGTCGGGCTGCGGATCGCGCGACAGAGCGGACAGATGCCGGGTCTCGATCGCCAGCGTCGACAGCGGCTGGCTGATCTCGTGGATGATCGCCACCGACATGGCGCGCAGCGTCTTCAGCCGTTCGGCCTGGAACAGGATGCGGTCGCGCCGGGCGATATCCTCGCGGGCGCGAATCTGCGCCTCGGCAAAGCTGCCGGCAAGATAAGTGGCGATCGCCATCGCGGCGAGGCCCATGTGCAGCGCGAAGCGGGTGGCGCTGGCCGACAATGGTGCCGACCAGGGCAGGATGATCGCGGCCGACAGGATGATCGCAATCCACGCGCCCAGCCGGCCACAGCGCAGCCCCACCCAGATCGCGCCGATCAGCACCGGCGTGACGGCGATCTGGGGTTCGACCCGCGCCAGACCCCAGGCGAGCAGCCAGGCAAAGACGAAGACGGCGGCCGCCTCGACCGCGCGCCCGCGCCCGATCTGCATCAGCCGCCGGGCTTCTTCATTGCGGGTGCCGATCCACAGCAGGGGCGGCGCGACCAGCAGCACGCCCAGCAGGTCGCCGACCAGGAAGGCGGCGATGGTGGTGGCGACCGGCTGGCTGGGCAGGGTGCCGGACACGCCGGGCCACAGCCATTCCCAGAAACCCGCGGTGAAGGACACCAGCGTCGGCGCCAGCACCGCGGCCAGGCCGAAGGGCATCGGCGCGATCGCCAGTTCCGACCGGCTGCGCCGCTCGATGAAGCGCACCAGCGCGATCATCAGGCCATAGGCGGCGGGCGCGCGCGCCACCCCGCCCAGCTGGTTGAGAAATTCGGGACCGCCCCACACGATCGTGCCGGTCAGCAACTGGATCACGCATTCCTCGACGATCAGGACCGGCGTGAAGCGCGCGCCGATCCGCCACAGCAGCGCCAGCCGCACGCCGGCGGCGGGATACCAGAGGCTGAAGAAATGGGCGCCACCCCACGGGCTGGCCGCCATATGCGCCAGCTTGAACGCGAAGGGATAGGCCAGCAGCAGCGCCACCAGCCGCCAGTCGATGGCGCGCGCCTTCAGGCGAAAAGGGCGCGGCCGGGCGCTCAGGGGGGACAGGGTGGCCATGGCCCTGTCCTAGCCCGGAACACCCGTCTGCCAAGCCGGGAAATTCCCTGCCGTTTCAATCTTATCCGGGAATTAACCGGATAGGCCGGGCGCTGTGACGCGGCCATCACGGGGGCGACCGTTTGGGGGCAACGCCTTTCGGTTGCCGGGCGGCGCTTTGCGACCCGCGTCGCCCGGCCCCACAGACGCCGGCATCTTCCTGCCTGGCATGGATGGAGGACATCCCATGAGCGTGATCGGAACCAACAGCGCGGCGCTGCGCGCGCAGCGGGCGATCGAGGCGGCCACCAAGGCCCAGGGCCAGGCAAGCGAGAAATTGTCGACCGGCAAGCGGATCAATTCGGCCAAGGATGATGCGGCCGGCATGGCCATCGCCCAGACCATGACCAGCCAGTTGCGCGGCATGGAAGTGGCCAAGCGCAACGCGGCCGACGCCATATCGCTGACCCAGACGGCCGAGGGCATATTGGGCGAGGTCCAGAACAGCCTGCAGCGGATGCGCGAATTGACGCTCCAGGCGGCTAATGGCGTCAACCGGCCGGAGGATCGCGCCGCGCTCCAGACCGAAATGGATCAGACCGTCGCCCAGATCAACGCGCTGCTGCAGAATAGCGAGTTCAACGGCGTGAACCTGTTTTCGAACACAACGCAAGGGACGGCGGCCCGCGACTATAATGCGGATGGCGATCTGCTCGATTTCAACGGCTATGTGTATTATCGCAACGAACTCGACCACAGCGCCGGCAGCACCGTCATCAATGTCCAGGCCGGCGCCAATGCGACGGACAATGTCGCCATCACCCTGCCAACCCTGCGCAGCAACAGCGACGATTTCACCCTGCTGGGCACCGACCTTGCGGTGAACGGCACGATGCGCTTCGTGGGGATCAGCAATATCGACCTGACACTCGACTATGACGTCGGTGTGGCCGCCGTCGAGCGCACCAATGATCTTGGCGGATTTGGCTGGATGGACCCGGAAGGCTATGTCGCCTTCACCGATTCCGACTATAAATCCTACGCCCAGATCGGCGTGACCGCGCAACAGGGGCTGGCGGTGATCGACGCGGCGCTGGCGCAGATATCGACCGCCCGCGTCAATCTGGGCGCGGCGCAGAGCCGGCTGGAATCCATCTCCAGCCAGCTCGACACCAATATCGTCAACCTCACCGACGCCCGCTCGCGGATTGAGGATGCGGACTTCTCCACCGAATCCACTGCCCTCGCCAAGAGCCAGATCCTGTCGCAGGCGGCGACGGCGATGCTGGCCCAGGCCAATGCCCGGCAACAGGATGTGCTGAAACTGCTCGAATGATCCGCGCGGCCCGGCTAGGACCGCTGCGGACATTCAGCGGGAGAGGCGGAGATGATGAAGCGGGCCATGGCCCTTTGCCTGCTGCTGGGCAGTGCAGCGGCGGCACAGGCGGGCGATCCGCCTCGGTTCGATGTCGCGATCACGGTCGATGATCTGCCTGCCCATGGCCAGTTGCCGCCCGGCACGACCCGCGCCGATATCGCCCGCCGTTTCCTGGCGACGCTGAAGGCGCATCATGTCGCGCAGGCCTATGGCTTCGTCAATGCGCGTGGGCTGGCGGAGGATCCGGCGTCGGACGCGGTGCTGACGCTCTGGCGCAAGGCCGGCTATCCGCTCGCCAACCACAGCTACAGCCATTTGAATCTCGACGGGGCGCCCTCGCTCGACGCCTGGCAGGCGGACGTGATCGCTGGCGAGCCGGCGCTGGAACAGCATATGGGGAAAGGGGACTGGCACTGGCTGCGCTTCCCCAACCTGTCGAGCGGCAAGGACGCGACCCGCCATGACGGCGCCGCCGCCTTTCTCAAGCAGCGCGGCTATCGCATCGCCAGCGTCAGCCTGGCTTTCGAGGACTGGGATTATAGCGATGCCTATGCCCGCTGCCGCGCGCAGGGCGACGATCGCATGATCGCGGCGATGAAGCGTCACTATCTGGCCGTGGTCGATCAGGCGATCGCGCGGGCAAAGGCCAATGCGCAGCGCGTCCATGGCCGCCCGATCCCGCATGTGCTGCTGCTCCATGTCGGCGCCTGGACCGCCGACACCCTGCCCGATGTCATGGCCCGGCTCGACGCCGCCGGCGCGCGCTATATTCCGCTCGCGCAGGCGGAGGCCGACCCTGCCTATGCTCAGGCCGAAGCCCTGCCGGGCGGCGGCGGCATCATCGAACGGGTGGCGCAGGCGCAGGGCATCGCTCTCCCCGCCGATAGCGCGCCGGCACCCGGAATCGACCTGCGCCAGGCCTGCCGCGCGCCCGGCTGAGGCGACTTCACCTTGCATTCAGCGCGCGACCGATAGAATGGCGCGCAATATGATCATGGGTAAAAGCCGGCATGGCCGGGCGCTGACACTCTTCCTGCCTTTCCTGGTCCTGACCGCGGGTGCGACATCCGCGGCGCAGGCGACGACCTATTATGTCAACAGCGCCACCGGCAATGATCGCGCCGCCGGCACCACCGCCGACCAGCCCTGGCGCAGCCTGGCGCGGGTGCGCGATTATCCGCTGATGCCGGGCGATCAGGTGCTGCTGATGGCCGGATCGCGCTGGCAGGAGCCGCTCACCATCACCCGCTCGGGCCGCTCCGGCGCGCCGATCAGCGTCGCCGCCTTCGGCGCTGGCGCGCGGCCGCGCATCGATGCCGGCGGCGTCTCGTCCCATGGCGTGGGCGTCATCAATGCCGAATATGTCAGCGTCAGCGGGCTGGAAGTCACCAACGACAATTCCGCCCCGGCCCAGCGTTTCGGCGTGCTGGTCTCGGCGGTCGACCGGGGCGTGACGCGCGGCATCCGCATCAGCGACATGTATATCCACGACGTGCGCGGTGTGAATGATCGCAAGGATAATGGCGGCATCGTCTTCAGCGCGACCGGCAAGAAGCTGGCGACGCGCTTTCAGGATCTGGTGATCGAACGCAATATCGTCTGGAAGGTCGACCGGTCCGGCATTGCCGGCATTGCCGACCGGATCAGCGCCAAGGACTGGTTCCCCAGCGAAAAGATCGTGATCCGCGACAATCTGGTCGAGGATATTGGCGGCGACGGCATCGTCCCGCGCGGCACCGACGGCGCCCTGATCGAACATAATATCGTGCGCTATGCCGGTGCCCGAGCGCCCGGCTATAATGCCGGCATCTGGCAGTGGAGCACCGACAACAGCCTGATCCAGCTCAACGAGGCCGCCTACACCCGCACCCGCTATGACGGGCAGGGCTTCGATAGCGACTTCAATTCGCGCCGCACGACATTGCTCTACAATTACAGCCACGACAATGCCGGCGGCTTCCTGCTGATCTGTTCGCCCGGCCGCAACGACAAGGATAATCTGGGCAATCGCGGCACCGTCGCGCGCTATAATGTCAGCCGCAACGACGCGCTGCGCATCTTCCAGCTCGCCGGCAACGTCTCCGACGTGCTGGTGGAGAAGAATGTGATCCATGTCGGCAAGGGCATGGATGTGCAGATGGTGGTGGCGACCAACTGGGACGGCTGGGCACAGGATGTCCGCATCGTCGAAAATGACTTCAAGGTCGCCGGCACCGCTCGTTATGGCAGCGAAAGCGGCCGGTCCGGCCCCGATTACCTCATCAAGGCGGGCTTCGCCCCGGCCCAATTTATCCGCTTCCGCGACAATCGCTACTGGGGCAGCCATGTCGACCTGCCGGCCGAGGCGGCGGGTGACGTGATCCCGCCCTATCTCGATCAGCCCGCCGACTGGCAGGTGCCGGTGTTCGACCCGGCCAGGGCAGAGGGCTTTCCCGAATTCATGGCCCGGCACCGCGCCTGGATGCTGGCCATGCTGCAACGCGAACTGGGCCAGGCGGTGCAGCCGCGCCAGCCGCGCCGCATCTCCATCTTCGAAGCGCGCCGATGACCGGCGGCGCGGGCGGCATGCACCGCCCGCGCCCGGCCATCACCCGCCCGTTACAGGGTGAGCGAGATGCGCCCGTCCACCTTGCCGGCGCGCA
The DNA here is from genome assembly GCF_005281675.1 of Sphingobium sp. MP9-4. Taxonomy (NCBI): domain Bacteria; kingdom Pseudomonadati; phylum Pseudomonadota; class Alphaproteobacteria; order Sphingomonadales; family Sphingobiaceae; genus Sphingobium; species Sphingobium sp. MP9-4. The sequence goes on from NZ_LUFI01000056.1 coordinate 6,012, forward strand.
GTTCGTCCAGCACGGCGTTCACATCATCGAACGGCCGGGGCGTGACATGCGCCTTCACCTTGCCCTCGACCGCGAAGGCGATCGCTTCGGCCAGGTCGCGCCGGGTGCCGACGATCGACCCGCGCACGGTCACGCGCTTGAGCACCACGTCGAAGATCGGCGTCGGGAAATCGCCCGGCGGCAGGCCGACCAGGCTGACGGTTGCGCGCCGGCGGGTACAGGCGATCGCTTGGGCAAAGGCGGGGGGCGACACCGCCGTCACCAGCACGCCATGGGCGCCGCCGCCGGTCGCATTCTGCACTTCCGCCACGACATTGTCGGCCCGCGCATCCAGCGCCAGGTCCGCGCCCAGCGACCGGGCCAGCTCCAGCTTGCTCTCGCCAATGTCCAGCGCGATGACATGCAGGCCCATCGCCTTGGCATATTGCACGGCGACATGACCCAGCCCGCCGACGCCGGAAATGGTCACCCATTCGCCCGGCTTCGCCTCGGTTTCCTTCAGCCCCTTGTAGACGGTGACGCCCGCGCACAGGATCGGTGCCATCGTCACGAAGTCGACGCTGTCGGGCAGGCGGCCGGCAAAGGGCGCGCTGGCGATCGCATATTCGGCATAGGTGCCGTTGACGCTGTAGCCGGTATTATGCTGCCGCTCGCAGAGCGTTTCCCAGCCGGTCTCGCAATATTCGCAGGCGCGGCAGGCGTCGTGCAGCCAGGGGATGCCCACGGCGTCGCCTTCCTTCAGATCGGTGACACCCGCACCCAGTGCCACGACATGGCCCACGCCCTCATGGCCGGGGATCAGCGGCAGGCTCGGCTTCACCGGCCAGTCGCCATCGATCGCGTGCAGATCGGTATGGCACACGCCACTGGCGACGATCTTCACCAGCACCTCGCCGGGCCCCGGCTCGGGTATCGCTATCTCCTCGATCGTCAGCGGCGCCTTGAACGTTCTGGCAATCGCGGCTCGCATGGTCGTCGGCATGATTTCCTCCTTCTTCTGCGGCTGTGGGACTGTGGATAATGGCGGTCAGATATCCTCGAACCAGGCGAGCCGATGGGCGGCCAGCTTTTCGAGTTCCAGCACGGCGAACATCGCCGCGCCCAGGCCGATGATCATCAGCCCGTCGGTCAGCGACAGCGGCCGGCTGTCGAAAATATCGTGCATGAACGGCGCATAGGTGAAGAGCAGCTGGGCGATCACCACCGCCACGATCGCCGCCAGCACGATCGGCGTGCCCATCGCGCCGCGCAGCGTCAGCGATCGCATGTGCAGGAAGCGGACATTGAATAGATAGAATATCTCGCCCACGATCAGCATGTTGACCACCATGGTCCGGGCGGTGTCGATGTCGTGGCCGACATGCTGGGCATAGAAGAATATCCCCAGCGCCATCGCCCCCATCAGCACCGATACCAGCATGATGCGCCACAGCAGGAAGGGGGAAAGCAGCGGCGCGCCGGCGGCACGCGGCCGCCGCTCCATCGTCCCCGGCTCGGTCGGCTCGAACGCCAGCACCAGCCCCAGCGTCACCGTCAGCACCAGATTGATCCACAATATCTGCGTTGCCGTCATCGGCAGGGCAAAGCCGGCGATGATCGCGATCACCACCGCCAGCGTCTCGCCGCCATTGGTCGGCAGCGTCCAGCTGATGACCTTGCGGATATTGTCATAGACGGTGCGCCCTTCGCGCACGGCCGCCACGATCGACGCGAAATTATCGTCCAGCAGCACCATCTCGGCCGCCTCCTTGGCGGCCTCCGTGCCCTTGATCCCCATCGCCGTGCCGACATCGGCCTGTTTCAGCGAGGGCGCGTCGTTGACGCCGTCGCCGGTCATGGCGACGACCAGCCCGTGCGACTGAAGCGCGCGGACGATGCGCAGCTTGTGCTCGGGGGAGGAGCGGGCGAACACATCGACATCGCGCACCCGCGCCGCCAGCGCAGCATCGTCCAGCGCCTCGACCTCGGCGCCGCTCATCGCCTGGGGATCATCGTCCAGCGCCAGTTGGCGGGCGATGGCGATGGCGGTGCCGACATGGTCGCCGGTGATCATCTTGACCGCGATGCCGGCCGACCGGCACTGGGCGATCGCCTGCCGCGCCTCGTCGCGTGGCGGATCGATGAAGCCCATCAGCCCCAGCAACTCGACCCCGTTCTTCAGATCGTCGCAGCCGATCCGGTCGGGCGCTCCGGTGATCCGCTTGACGGCAAAGCCCAGCAGGCGTTCGCCCCGGTCGGCGGCGGCCGACAGCCGCGCGTCCCAGGCGACGGCATCCGCGCCGGTCATCGCCAGCACCGCTTCGGGCGCACCCTTGATGAAGATGGCGCTGCTGCCATCGGGCGCGCGATGCAGCGTCGCCATGAAGCGATAGGCGGCGTCGAACGGGATTTCGTCGATCCGCGGCCATTCGTCGCGCACATGGTCAGCGCTCAGCCCCGCCTTCATCGCCAGCGCCACCAGAGCGCCCTCCATCGGGTCGCCCTGCACGGTCCAGCCGTCATCCGCTTGGCGCAGCAGGGCATCGTTACACAACAGGCCGCAGCGCAGGATTGGCACGGCATCGGCCAGCGCCTCGGCATCGTCGCCGCCCTCGGCCACGCTGATGGCGCCCGTCGGCGCATAGCCCGACCCACTGACATGCAGGTCGCCGCCGGGCAGCAGCAGGTGACGCACCGTCATCTCGTTGCGGGTCAGCGTGCCGGTCTTGTCGGTGCAGATCACCGATGTGGCGCCCAGCGTCTCGACCGCCGGCAGGCGCCGGATCACCGCCTGGCGCGCGGCCATGCGCTGCACGCCGATCGCCAGCGTGATGGTGATGACGGCGGGCAACCCTTCCGGCACCACGCCGACCGACAGGGCGACGATGGCGATCAGCGCATCGATCCAGTGGAAGCCGCGCGCCAGCACCGCGAACAGGAACAGGACGACCGCGCCGGCCAGCACCGACCAGGTCATCAGCCGGGCGAAATCGTCGATCTGTCGCACCAGCGGCGTCTTGCCGACCTCGACCGCCTTCAGCATGCCGCTGATCCGGCCGATCTGGGTATGGCTGCCGGTCTCGACCACCAGCCCGGTCGCCTGGCCGGCGGCGACCAGGGTGCCGGAAAAGGCCATGTTGCTCTGGTCGGCGATGCCGGCGTCGGCGGCGATCAGCGTCTGATGCTTTTCCGCCGCGACCGATTCGCCGGTCAGCGCCGCCTCGTCGATCAGCAGGCCGCGAGCGCGCAGCAGCCGGATGTCGGCCGGCACCCGGTCACCCGCTTCCAGCAGCACGATGTCACCCGGCACCAGATCGGGCACCGCCACCACCCGCCGTTCGCCGCTGCGCAGCACCATGGCATGCGGCGCGATCATGTCCTGGATCGCGCCCAGCGCTTCCTCCGCCTTGCCCTCCTGGATGAAACCGACGACCGCATTCACCAGCACCACGGCCAGGATCACGGCAGCATCGATGCCGTGATTCAGCAGCAGCGCGATCAGCGCCGCGCCCAGCAGGAAATAGATCAGCACGCTGTTGAAATGCGCCAGGAATCGCAGCAGCGGATGCTGGCGCGGCGCTTCGGGCAGGGCATTGGGGCCATAGCGCCGCAGCCGGGCCTCGGCATCGCGCTGGTCCAGCCCGGTCGCTTCGACGGACAGCGTTGCCAGCGCCTCTTCGGGCGGCAGCGCATGCCAGGCAACGGGCGGGGCAGAGGACATCGGCTTCCCTTTCAGTCGCGTCGAGCGGCCGGGGGCAAACCACCCGGCGGTCAGCGCACCAGCGCGAAGCCGATCCGCAATCTTGTTATGGAACGATTATAGTCCAACAGGTTCTCGCCATATCCGGCAAATCCCTGAGCGAACAAATAGAGATCGGGGCCACCGCCCAGCAGGCGCGGCAGCGGATAGGACAGGTCGGCGTTGATCGCGCCCTTGCCCGATCCGAAATTGAATCGGCTGTTGGTCGACAGGCGCAGCCCGTCATCATCGCCGACCTGCAGGAACAGGCCGGCATGGCCGCGATAGCGGACGATATCGGGATTGTCGGACTTGTCGCCGACATAGAAGGTCAGGCGCGGTGCCACCAGCAGCCGCCGTTCCTCGCCCAGCGAGAAGGCCGCCATCGGCGCGACATAGACGCTGTTGATGCTGCGCGACGCATCGCCGTCCCGGCCATTGGATTCGTGCCGAAGCCCGCCCTGCAGCGCCAGCGACATGCCGTTTTCCAGCATCCGGGTCGGCGTCACATAGATGATCTCGGGCTGATAATCGATGTTGCGGAAGGGCATGGAATTGGCGCCCAGATCCCAGAACATGCGCTGGGTATAGGCGAAATGCAGGCCGTCCCGCCAGGAACTGGGCAAATGCGCGGCATCGCGCGATCCGAACAACCGATATTCGAAGCTCAGTTGCAACCGGGCATCGGTATTGGTGCCGGGGCCATAGACCGCATAGATCGGCTCATAGGGCGCCAGATTGCCGATGAAGGCATTGCCCGCGCTGCGATCGGCCGGCGGCGCGACCGGCGGCGGCACCGGGGTTCCGGGCGCCGGGGCTGGCGGGACAGGCACCGGCGATGCAGCCGCCATCTGTGATCCGGCCGCCCCATGCAGCGCCACCTGCGGCGAATTCCAGGCCGGGATCGACAGCAACGCCCCCTCGGCCATGTCGCTGGCGGCCAGTTGATAGCGCGCTTGGGCAAAGCCGCCCGGCGCAATCTCCACCGTCTCCGGCACGCCCGGCACCCGGCGCAGCCACAGCCGGCGCGCGGCGCCATCCTGTTCCACCAGCGCCTCCACCCGGTCGGGCAGCGGCATGGCGGCGGGCGCCGTGCCCATGTTGAGGAAGCGCAGTTCCACGCTCGCCATATTCTGGTCATCGGGCAGGGCGATCCGCCCTATCAGGGTTTCTACGGGTTCCCCGGCCAGGGCGCTTGTCGCAAAAGAAGGCGACAGGACAGCCAGCAGCCATGCCAGGCTCGACCAGGGGGCGGGCAAGTGTCGTGGTTGCGCGCGGCGGTTGCGGATCATCCTGCGTCCCTTGTCGCGTTGCGCCCCTCGCAACGGCGCGAGCGGTCAGGTCAGGTGCGATTGACGATACTGGTTGTGGTAGATAAACACAAATATATTAAAGGCATAAGTTATTAGTGAGTCCTTGTGATGTTCTGAAGCATAATGTCTCACAAAATCGAGAATAGATGAAGTCGGTCGATGCTATATCGATTGAATAGGGGTCCATGTTGCTCGAAAAGGGGTGCTTGGTGTCGCTTGGCAATTCCGATTTTGCGATAGGTCATGGCGTGAAGGGGAGGGTTATCCCTGAGGCCTTGACGATGCTTCTGGCTCTTTCCCTGACCGGTTGTTCCTTTGCGCCCGATTATGTTCAGTCATCCCTGCCGGTGCCCGACAGCTATGCCGTGGCGACGCCGGCCGGGGCTTCGCTGGCCGGGCGCGACTGGGAGCAGGTTTTTCCCGATCCCGAATTGCGCAGGCTAGTCGCCCAGGCGCTGGCCAATAATCGGGACATTCACATCGCCGCCGCCCGTGTGGCGCAGGCGCGGGGCACCTGGCGGATCGAGGGCGCCTCGCTCTATCCCCAGCTCGATGCCGTGGCGACGGGCACGCGCGGCCAGGCCTTCTACAGCCTGCCGGTGATCGGCGACCAGATCGTCGACGTGAAATCGATCACCGCCCAACTGAGCGCGAGTTGGGAAATCGATTTCTGGGGCCGGCTGCGCAATCTGAAGGAGGCCGCCCGCGAACAGTTTCTGGCGTCGGAGGAATCGCGCCGCGCGGTCGCGACCGACCTGATCGCGCAGGTGGCGCTGGGCTATCTGCTGGAGCGCGAATATGAGGAGCGCGCCGCCCTTACCCAGCAGTCGATCACCACCCGGCAGGAAACGCTGCGCATCATGCGCCGCCGCTATGAGGTGGGGTCGGGGTCGAAGCTGGACCAGGCCCAGTCCCAGGTGTTGCTGGCGCAGGCGGACACCACCATGCATGTGCTGAACCTCGACCGCGCGGTCAATCGCAACGCGCTGGCGCTGCTGGTCGGCCAGCCGGTGGAGATTGCGCCCGGATCGCTGCGGCTGGCCGGACCGGGCGGCGATTATCAGGTGCCCGCCGGCCTGCCGTCCGAACTGCTCACCAACCGGCCGGACATCGTCGCCGCCGAGCATCAGCTGCGCGCCGCCAATGCCAATATCGGCGCTGCCCGCGCCGCCTTCCTACCCAATATCAGCCTGACCGGCGCCTATGGCACGACCAGCCCGGACCTCGACGGCCTGTTCGGCGGCAATAGCGAGGTGTGGAGCTTTTCGCCGACGATCCGACTGCCCCTGTTCAACGCCGGCCGGCTGAAGGGCAATCTGGACGTGGCGCAGGCGCGCCGGGACGAGGCCGTCGCCACCTATGAAAAGACGATCCAGTCGGCCTTTCGCGATGTGTCCGACGCGCTGGTCCGGCGGCGCCAGATCGCCCTGCAGATCGGCACCACGCGCCAGCTGGTCGATGCCCAGCGGGAACGGGCACGCCTGGCCCAGCTACGCTTCGACAATGGCCGCTCCACCTATCTCGAAGTGCTCGATGCCCAGCGCGACCTGTTCGATGCGGAACAGGCGCTGGTCCAGCTTCGCCGGGGGGAACTCTCCAGCATCGTCAGCCTCTATGCTGCCCTGGGTGGTGGCTTTGTTGTCAATCGCGGCATCGCGGCCGCCCCGTCCGGGAACCAGGGGGAACCATGAGCATGAACAAGCGCTGGATCGTCAGGGGGCTGATCGTGGCGGCGGTGGCCGGCATCGCCTTCCTGCTCTGGACATTGCTGAAGCCGGCCGGCCTGCCCGAAGGCATTGTCGGCGGCAATGGCCGGCTGGAAGCGACAGAAATCGACGTCGCCTCCAAGTCTGCCGGACGGATCAAGGATATCGTCGCGGATGAAGGGCAGCTGGTGAAAGCCGGCGAGATCGTCGCTCATATGGATGTCGATGTGCTGGACGCACAGCGGACCGAGGCTGTCGCGCAACTGGCCGAGGCGCAGAATGCCGTCCTCGTCGCCCAGACCCAGGTCGCCCAGCGCGAGAGCGAGAAGGCCGCGGCCCAGGCCGTGGTGCGCCAGCGCATCGCCGAACTCAACGCCTCGCGCAAGCGCCTCGCCCGGTCCGAAACCCTGGCCCGCGAAGGCGCGACCGCGGTGCAGGAACGCGATGACGACGCCGCCCAGACCGAAGGCGCCGCCGCCGCCGTGGAGGCGGCCCGTGCCCAGCTCGCCTCGGCGGAGGTCGCCATAACCAATGCCCGGAACCAGGTGATCGGATCGCGATCGCGCGTGGAGGCCGGCCGCGCCACCATCCAGCGGATCGAGGCGGACATCAACGACAGCAGTCTGCGCGCTCCACGCGACGGCCGCGTCCAGTATCGCGTCGCCCAGCCCGGCGAGGTGGTGACGGCCGGTGGCCGGGTGCTGAGCCTGGTCGACCTGTCCGACGTGACGATCAGCTTCTTCCTGCCCGCCACCGCCGCCGGCCGCGTCGCCATCGGCAGCGAGGCGCGGATCGTGCTCGATGCCATTCCCGACTATCCGATCCCGGCACGGATCAGCTTCGTCGCCGACGTCGCCCAGTTCACGCCCAAGACGGTGGAAACCCAGAGCGAGCGCGAGAAGATGATGTTCCGGGTCAAGGCCCGGATCGATCCGGCGCTGCTGCGCAAGCATATCGCCCAGGTGAAGACCGGCCTGCCCGGCATGGCCTATGTCCGGATCGATCCGGGCGTTGCCTGGCCCGCCTCGCTCGCGGTTCGCGCCCTTCCCGAAGGATCGCGGGCGGTCCAGTGAACCAGCCCGACCCCATCGGCGCACCGACGGTCGATCCGGTCGTCCGCCTGTCCGGCGTCCGCCTCCATTATGGCAAGACGCAGGCGCTACGCGGCATCGATCTCGACATACCGGGTGGGCGGATGATCGGCCTGATCGGCCCCGATGGCGTGGGCAAGTCCAGCCTGCTCTCCCTCGTCGCCGGCGCCCATGTCATCCAGGATGGCGATGTCCATGTGCTGGGCGGCGACATGCGCGACAAGCGCCATCGCAGCGATGTGTGCCCGCGCATCGCCTATATGCCGCAGGGGCTGGGCAAGAATCTCTATCCCACCCTGTCGGTCGAGGAGAATTTGCAGTTTTTCGGCCGCCTGTTCGGCCATGACGGGGCGGAGCGGCGACGGCGGATCGATGCGCTCACCCGCGCGACCGGCCTCGATCCGTTCCTTGCCCGACCGGCGGGCAAGCTGTCGGGCGGCATGAAGCAGAAGCTTGGCCTGTGCTGCGCGCTGATCCATGATCCCGACCTGTTGATCCTGGACGAGCCGACCACCGGCGTCGATCCGCTGGCCCGCGCCCAATTCTGGGATCTCATCAACGACATCCGCCAGACCCAGGCGCAGATGAGCGTGATTGTCGCCACCGCTTACATGGACGAGGCGCAGCGTTTCGACTGGCTGGTGGCGATGGATGACGGGCAGATCCTCGACACCGGCACCCCGGCCGAGATTTTCGCGCGCACCGGCACCAGTTCGCTGGAGGAAGCCTTCATCGCGCTGCTGCCCGAGGAGAAGAAGCGCGGCCATGAGCCGGTCGTCATCCCGCCGCTCGAAGCCAGCGAGGATGATATCGCGATCGAGGCGCAGGGCCTGACCATGCGCTTTGGCGATTTCACTGCGGTCGATCATGTCAGCTTCCGCATTCGCCGGGGCGAGATATTCGGCTTCCTGGGGTCCAATGGCTGCGGCAAGTCGACCACCATGAAGATGCTGACCGGCCTCTTGCCCGCGACCGAGGGCAAGGCCTGGCTGTTCGGCAATGCAGTGGACCCGGACGACATGTCTACGCGCAAGCGGGTCGGCTATATGAGCCAGGCCTTCTCGCTCTACACCGAACTCACCGTCCGCCAGAATCTAGAATTCCACGCCCATCTCTTCCATGTCGCGCGCGAGGATATTCCCGCCCGCGTCGCGGAAATGGCCGATCGGTTCGATCTTGGCCCGGTGATGGAGGAATTGCCCGACAGCCTGCCGCTCGGCATCCGTCAGCGCCTCAGCCTTGCCGTGGCGATGGTCCACAAGCCGGAACTGCTGATCCTGGACGAGCCGACCTCCGGCGTCGATCCGGTGGCGCGCGACGGCTTCTGGCGATTGCTGGCGGAGCTGTCGCGGCGCGACAAGGTCACGATCTTCATCTCCACCCATTTCATGAACGAAGCGATGCGCTGCGATCGCATGTCGATGATGCATGCGGGCCATGTGCTGGACAGCGATGCGCCCGCGCGCCTGATCGAGAAGCGCGGCGCGCCCGATCTGGAACAGGCCTTCATCGGCTATCTGGTCGATGCCGGCGGCGACACCCGCCCGCCTGACGAGGAAAGCGCGCTCAAGGACATGGCGCAGGCGGAACATGGCACGATCAGGCGCGGCTTCAGCCCGCAACGGGCGCTCACCTATGCCTGGCGCGAGACGCTGGAACTGCAGCGCGATCCGGTCCGTGCGACGCTCGCGCTGATCGGTTCGCTGATCCTGATGCTGGTGATCGGCTTCGGCATGACCACCGACATCAACGAGCTGAACTATGCCGTGCTGGACCGCGACAACAGCATTCTCAGCCAGAATTATGCGCTCGACATTTCCGGCTCCTCCTATTTCGTAGAACATGCGCCGATCCGCGACTATGACGATCTCGACCGGCGCATGAAGGATGGCGAACTGGCGCTGGTGATCGAGATTCCGCCGGGCTTCGGCCGGGATATCGCCGCCGGGCGACAGGTCACGGTCGGCGCCTGGTTCGACGGCGCCAATCCGCAGCGCGCCGAAACGGTGCAGGGCTATATCCAGGGGCTGCACCAGCATTGGCTGAGCCAGCAGGCGGCCGCGCGCGGCAGCGCGGTCGGCAGCAGCTTCTCGATCGAGAACCGCTATCGCTACAATCCCGATGTGCAGAGCCTGCCGGCGATGGTGCCGATCGTCATCCCGCTGCTGCTGCTCATGCTGCCGGCGATGCTGACCGCGCTGGCGGTGGTGCGCGAAAAGGAGATCGGATCGATCATCAACCTTTATGTGACGCCGGTCAGCCGCAGCGAATTCCTGCTCGGCAAGCAGCTTCCCTATGTCGTGCTGGCGCTTGTCAACTTCCTGCTGATGGTGCTGATGGCGATCTTCATCTTCGGCGTGCCGGTGAAGGGCAGCTTCCCGACCCTGCTGCTGGCCGCCGCCATCTATTGCGTCACCGCGACCGGCATGGGCCTGCTCGCCTCGGCCGTGACACGCAGCCAGATCGCCGCGATGTTCCTGGCGATGATCGGCACGATGATCCCGGCCACCACCTATGGCGGTATGACCGACCCCGTCTCCTCGATGGAGGGCAGCGCGCGGATCATCGGCGACATCTATCCCGCCAGCCACATGTTCACCATCAGCCGCGGCGTCTTTGCCAAGGCGCTGGGCTTTTCGGACCTGGCCGGCTCCTTCCTGCCGCTCGCCATTTCCGCGCCGCTGATCGTCGGGATCGCGATCATGCTGCTCAAAAAGCAGGAGGCCTGACGTCGATGCTGGCGACGATTTCCAACATCTACCGGCTGGGCGTGAAGGAGCTGTGGAGCCTGTGGCGCGACCCGATCATGCTGGTGCTAATCCTGTTCGTCTTCACCGTCTCCATCTATACCTCGGCCAATTCCAAGCCGGAAACGCTGCACAATGCAGCCATCGCAATCGTCGATGAGGATGAATCGCCCCTGTCGCAGCGGATCGTCGCCGCTTTCTATCCGCCGCAATTCACGCTGCCCCGGATGATTGCGCCGGCGCAGATCGATCCGGGCATGGACGCGGGCGACTTCACCTTCGTCCTCCACATACCCCATGGCTTCCAGCGCGACGTGCTGGCCGGCCGGACGGCGGAAATCCAGCTCAACACCGACGCCACGCGCATGAGCCAGGCATTTTCGGGCAGCAGCTATGTGCAGCAGATCGCGACCGCCGAAGTGAATGAATTCGTCAACCGCTATCGCGCCAATAGCGTGCCAAAGGTCGACCTGGCGGTGCGGGCGCGCTTCAACCCGACGCTCAACCATACCTGGTTCGGTGCGCTGGCACAGATCATCAACCAGATCGCGATGCTGTCGATCATCCTCACCGGCGCGGCGCTGATCCGCGAGCGGGAACATGGCACGATCGAGCATCTGCTGGTGATGCCGGTCACCCCGTTCGAGATCATGCTGTCAAAGGTCTGGTCGATGGGGCTGGTCGTGCTGCTCGCCTCGTCCCTGTCGATCAACCTGGTGGTGCAGGGGCTGATGCACGTGCCCGTCGCCGGATCGCTGGCGCTCTTCTTCGCGGGCGCCGCGCTGGTGCTGTTCTCCACAACCTCGATGGGCATTTTCCTCGCGACGCTGGCGCGCAACATGCCGCAATTCGGCATGCTGATGATCCTTGTCCTGCTGCCGCTGCAGATGCTGTCGGGCGGCACCACCCCGCGCGAATCCATGCCCAAGCTGGTGCAGGATGTGATGCTGTTCGCGCCGACCACCCATTTCGTCGAACTGGGTCAGGCGATCCTGTTCCGGGGCGCCGGCATTGGCGTCGTCTGGCCGCAATTCGCCGCCACCGCCGCGATCGGCGTCGCCTTCTTCCTGATCGCACTCACCCGCTTCCGCCGGACGATCAGCGCCATGGCCTGATCGTCCGGCCGCTCTTCACGGCGCCAGCCGGTCCACGCTCAGGCGCCGGCCGCCATATTCGGCAAAGCCGCGGCTGCGCGGCTGGCCATCGGCTTGGGGCGTGAAGTCGATCGCGGCGGGCTTGGCGCCGCCCAGCGGTCCGAACGTCATCTGCAGCTTCATGATGCCGGGGCGGGGACCGGTCAGGCGGATGTCCGCTTCGTAGCTGGACTGGCCGCGCATGTTGATCTGCGTCGTCTCGCGCCCGCTATAGACCTGCTTTCCGTCGTCGCTGAAATCGACATAGATTTTCTCGATGGCGCCGCTCGTGCGCCGATAGAGGATATGGCCTGACCGCCGGCCATAGACCTTCACGTCTATATTCTGGCTCTTGCCCGCCAGCGCCGACAGGGTGGACAGGTCGGTATCGCCATAGGGCAGGCTGTCGGGCACGGCGCGCGGGGCGACCGCCGGCCCGGCCTTGTATTCGGGCAGGGTGACGATCTGGACCCGCTTGGTCTCGCTGCCGCGCAGCCCCTCGATCCAGGTCGCCCGGCGGCTGTCGGGATGCCAGGACATGGGCGAATGAAACACCCAGTCGGCCTGGCTGCTGAGGTTCGCGCCCAGATAGCCATCCTCGCGCTGCGACCGGGCGATGTCGATCAGCGCCGGCCCGACATTGCCCGGCCGCGCCGTGCGCACGCCGGTGACGGCATAGGTATAGGCGAACATGCTTAGCCCCATGTTCAGGCTGTCGGGATAGGGGCGCGGCATCAGCCCCAATATCGCCGGGTCGGTCTGCGAAAAGCGGGTGGTCATCACCATGCCCAGCCGCTCGTCGGGCGAGAAGATCGTCGTCTCGGTATAGCCCGGCGTGTCGGTGATCGGCGTCACCTTGCCGCTCGCCAGGTCCATCACCACCGAATCGGGCAGGTCGCGCTTCACCGCGCCGACCAGCGACAGGGCGCTGCCGCCATGGACGAACTGCTTCACCTCGCCGCCGCGGATCGGCGACGGGATGACGCCATCGGCATGGGCCGGATCGGGGCGAAAGGGATCGCTGCTGCTGATGATTTGGGGCCGGGTGACGACATAGCCATCCGGGCCGCGCGTCAGTTCGCCGGTCAGCACCGCGGCGGAATAATTGGCGAGCAGGGTCGTCCAGGCGATATGGCGATTGTCCGGGGCCACCACCATTTCCGACCAGCGATGCCAGATATGCGCGCCATCGGCCACCTGCGGCGGATAGGTGACGGGCACCAACTGCGCCTGCGTGCAATCGTCCAGGCTGGTCGGGCATTCGATCACGAAATCGCCCAGGAAGATGCGCTTATTGTCGGCAAACACCATGTAGCGGATGCCATTATCCTTCGGCCGGGCGGGAATCGTCCCGCTGAAGATCGGGCGGATATGGCTGCCATCATCGTCCATGATGGCGAGGTTGATCTGCCGCGCATCGCTCTCGCCCGGCCGGGCATAGGTCAGCAATATCCGGCCCGACGGCGTGTAGGTGGCGCTTTGCGGCCGCATGTCGGCGGGCAATGGCAGGGTGCGGATCACCGGCTGGCCGAACAGCGCGCCTTGCGCCCCAGGCCGGGCCAGGGTCGGCCCGCCATCCAGCGCCAGTCCGCCGATCAGGATGGGCAGCATGGCCATGATGGGCAGCCGGCGGGAAGGGGGCTTGGTCACCAAATTCTCTCCTCGTCTCGGCCTTGGCCCAGGGGCACCGGGCGGCCGTCCACTCTGCTGATGGCACCAGCCCGCCGGCCGGCAAGCGCCAATCCGTTACGCGGAAAGAGGGCTTGCCAATGTCCCGCAAAACTGGGCATTTTCCAGCCGGCGCTTCGCGAACGGGCAGGGCGACAAGCGGGGCGGAGAGGGGAATAGCCGATTTTCAACCGACGCATCTTGCTGGAGCTGTGGGCGATGCTGCTGCTGGCTGGCATCATCGGCTTCATGGGGCCGTTCGGCACCTATATGCGCGACGGGCTGCCGGGGCGGATCGGCCATTGGTGGCTGCTGCTGATGGGGGCCTATATCCTCGTCCGGCCGGTGATCTGGCTGCTGCGCCGGCTGGCGCTGCGGATCGACCTTTCGGTGTCGATCACCGTCTTTTCCGGCGTGTCGCTCTGCGTCGTGCCGCTGGCCTTCCTCTGGCGCAATGTCGGCCGCACCGCCTTTCGCGACCTGGACGGCTTTACCGGCCTGCTGCCCTTTTCCTTCCTCTGCGCGCTCACCGTGCTGGTCGTCACCCACTGGGCCGAACAGACCGACCGGCGGCTGGCCCAGCGAGGTATCCTGCCGCCGCCCGCCGATGCCCCGCACCCCGAAGGCGCTGCCGCCACATCCCCGGCCGAACCCGCCCTGCGCCATCGCCTGTCGGCCGGCTTTGCCGGGCCGATCCTGGCGCTGCAGAGCGAGGATCATTATGTCCGCGTCCATGGCGCGGGCGGCAGCGAATTGCTGCTGATGCGGCTGCGCGACGCGATTGCGGAGATGGAGGGGGTGGCCGGCGCGCAGGTGCATCGCAGCTGGTGGATCGCCCATCGCGCCATCCTGCGCTGCGATCCCGCCGGGCGCAGCTGGCTCATCACCCTGGATGGCGGGCTCAGCGTCCCCGTCGCGCGCGATTCGGTCGCCCGGCTGCAACGCGCCGGCTTCCTGCCCGCGTCCTGACGCGCATCCTGCCCCCCTCTGGCGGGCAAAAGAAAACCCCGCCGGAGCAAGCTCGACGACGGGGCCAGGTTCAGGGAGGTGTCACTCCAAAGGGGGGAAGAGTGACAGGACCAATCTAGGAAAGCGCGCGTCCCTTTCAAGCATCAACCGCATATTTTTGTCGGCGGCTGCGCCCATGCCATCGGCCCTATCGCACGGCTGAACCCGCTATTTCGGCCATTTCCGTTACGGTAACCGGCCATGTCGTGAATATGGCTGAATACGTATGCTGGAATCTGTGCAGAGGGACCGGGGCGGCGCTATTAGAACCAGACCGACACATGTCGGCAAGAAACGCTCAAGATGCGTCCTGGGGAGGATCACTGTCATGCATCAATTCCGTCATACCGTCCTGCGCGCTGCGCTGCTGGCAGGGGCTTCCTTCTCGTTCGCCGCGGTCGCCCATGCGCAGACCGACGCCGAAACCGCGACGCCCGCCGCACCCGCCGCCGGCGAATCCGAAGGCATCGTCGTCACCGGCATCCGCGCCTCGCTCGCCTCCGCCGCCAAGGTGAAGCGCGATTCCGTGCTGATCGTCGATTCCATCTCGGCCGAAGATGTCGGCAAGCTGCCCGACGTGTCGATCGCGGACTCGCTCGCCCGTCTGCCCGGCGTCACCGCCCAGCGCCTCGAAGGCCGCGACCAGCGCCTGTCGATCCGCGGCCTTGGCCCGGACTTCTCGACCACGCTGCTCAACGGCCGCGAACAGGTCACTGTCGGCGACAATCGCGGCGTCGAATATGACCAGTATCCCTCGGAATTCTTCCAGAACGTCAATGTCTACAAGAGCGCCGACGCCGCGCTGATCGCCGCCGGCATCTCCGGCACGGTCGACCTGCGCATGCTGCGTCCGCTCGACAAGAATGACCGCATCCTCGCCGTGTCGCTGCGCGGCCAGATGAACGGCATGGACAAGCTCAACCCCGATGGCGAACGCTATGGCTATCGCGCCTCGGCCACCTATGTCGATCAGTTCGCCGACGACACGCTGGGCCTGTCGCTGGGCTTCGCCGCCTCGCAGACCCCGTCGCAAAATGAGCGCTTCAACGCCTGGGGCTATCCCACCGATGCCGACGGCAATCTGATCATCGGCGGCGCCAAGCCCTATGTGCAGTCGAACCTGCTCAAGCGCTACGGCATGGTCGGCACGCTGGAATGGCAGCCGAGCGACAATTTCCACTCGACCTTCGACGTCCTCGCCTCGCATTTCGAGGAAGAACAGCGCCTGCGCGGCATCGAATTCCCGCTCGTCTGGGGCACGGACGTCGGCGTCAGCGACGTGACGGTCGAAAATGGCTTCGTCACCGGCGCCACCTTCTCCAACGTCTATGGCGTCCAGCGCAACGACTATAACAAGCGCAAGGCCGACACCATCTCGCTCGGCTGGAACAACGACATCCGCCTGAACGATCGGCTCAAGCTCAATGTCGATGCCAGCTGGTCGCGCGCCAAGCGCACCGACTTCCTGCTCGAAACCTATTCGGGCACCGGCTATCTGCGGTCGGGCGTGTCCGACACGGTGCGCGTCGAGCGCCAGTCGAACGGCCTGTTCAGCATCGTGCCGACGCTCGACTATACCGACACCAACGTCATCAGCCTGACCGACCCCAATGGCTGGGGCTATAACGGCACCACCGCCGTCGTGCAGGCGGGCTTCCTCAACCGGCCCAAGTTCATCGACGACATGAAGTCGTTCCGCGCCAACCTGGTCGGCGACATTTCCGGCAGCATCTTCAGCAACTGGGAAGTCGGCGGCAATTACAGCCGGCGCAAGAAGACCAGCGCCTATACCAGCTATTTCCTCTGCCCCACCGGCGGCACGGATTGCACCATCGCCAATGGCACGCCCGGCTCGGCGCCGGTGCCGCAGGAGGCACTGCTCGGCAAGAATGTCTCGCTCGACTATCTGGGCGTGCCGGCGATGCTGACGCTCGATCCGCTCTATCTCTACAACAACACGCTCGACGCCGTGTTCGACAATCGTCCCTCGTCGCTGGTGCGCGACAATGTCGTGAAGGAAGATGTCTTCACCGGCTATGCCAAGATGACGCTGGATGGCGATCTGGGCGGCAAGCCGCTCAAGGGCGCGATCGGCGTGCAGGTGATCCACACCCGCCAGGCATCGACCGGCACCATCTCCAACTTCTCCAACGGCGTCGTCACGGTGGTCCCGGCCTCGGGCAAGGAAAGCTTCACCAATTTCCTGCCCAGCGCGCAGTTCTCGGTCGAGCTGGAGCCCGGCTTCTTCGTGAAGATGGGCGCGGCCCAGACCATGGTGCGTCCGCGCATGGACCAGGAACGCATCAACCAGGAATATAATTTCAACCTGGCCAATGTCGGCCTTGGCTCCGACCCGCAATATAGCCCGTTCAGCTCGAACGGCGGCAACATCGCGCTGCGTCCCTATCAGTCGACCAATATCGACCTGTCGATCGAGAAATATTTTCCGGGCGGTGGCTATGTCTCGCTCGCGGGCTATTTCAAGAATCTGACCGACTTCGTCGATCCCAACAACAATATCGCCTATGATTTCTCGGACGTGCTGGCCTCGCTGCCTGCCGACATCCGCAACCAGATCATCGCTGACGGCAGCTATATCGGCCTGCTGAAGGCCCCGGCCAACACCGGCAAGGGCACGATCATGGGGGCGGAAGGCACCGTCTCGCTGCCGTTCAAGGTGTTCAGCGAAACGCTTGACGGCTTCGGCATCTTCGCCAGCGGCTCCTACACCCACAGCGAAGTCAAATATGGCAGCAACCCGACCGATGTCGTCACCCTGCCGGGCCTGTCCAAATGGGTCGCCAGCGGTACCGCCTATTATGAAAAGAGCGGTTTCCAGGCGCGCGTCTCCTATCGCTATCGCTCCTCCTTCCTGGGCGAAGTCGCCGGCCTCTCGGCCGCGCCGACCTTCCGCACCGCCAAGGCAGAGGGCATTCTCGACGCGCAGATCGGCTATGAATTCCAGTCGGGGCCGCTCACCGGCCTGTCGATCCTGCTGCAGGGCAAGAACCTCACCGACCAGCCCTTCGTCACCTATCAGAATGGCGATAAGCGCCAGGTCATCGACTATCAGCGCTACGGCCGCGATTATTATCTGGGCCTGACCTACAAGTTCTGATCGGCCTGCGGCTGACCGGGCAAGTTCTGACCGGCCTTCGCGCCGGTCGGGCAAGTCCTGAAATTCCTCCCCGGATTGCCCGACTGCACGCGGGTAATCCCCCTCCCCGGACCGCCGCCCCTTAGAGGGGAGGGCGGTCCGTTTTTCTTTGGGGGGAAGGGGAGATCAGGTCTTTCGTCTCCCCTCCCTATTAGGGAGGGGTTGGGGGTGGGTGCCGCCGAGGCACTCGGCGGCACTGTTCAAGATAGCCTCCACCACACCATCCGGATTCTCGATCACGTCGCCATTCCAGAAGCGCAACACCGTCCAGCCCTGTTCCCTTAAAAACAGGGAGCGACGTTCGTCATAGGCCTGCGCATCCAGATGCTGGCTCCCGTCGAACTCGATCGCGAGTTTCGCCGAACGGCATGCCAGATCGACAATATAGGGGCCGATGACCAACTGCCTCGTGAAGCGCGGGCGATAGCGGGATATGCGCAACCAGATCATCCGCTCCGCATCGGTCTGGCCGTTGCGCAGCGCGCGGGCATTGGCCGTCATATGTTCAGGAACGCGGCGCATGAGGCCAGGTTAGCAAGGCTCGCTCCGCTCGCCTACCCACCCCCAACCCCTCCCTGAGAGGGAGGGGAGGAAAATTCTAAGCCGTCATCCGTGTGATCAGCCGGGGCGCCAGCAGCGTCGGCGTTACCGGCTTGCGGTCGATCTGGCCGATCAGCGCATCGACCAGCACTTCGCCCGCGTGCAGATAATCCTGCGCCACGGTGGTCAGCGGCTGCCGCGTCAGGCTGGCGGCCGGGATATCGTCGAAGCCGATCAGGGCGACGTCGCCGGGCACCGACAGCCCATGTTCGTCCAGCGCGCGCATCGCCCCGATCGCGATCAGGTCGGACCCGGCAAAGATCGCGTCGAACTTCACGCCGCGCGCGATCAGGCGGCTCGCCGCCTCATAGCCCGACTGCTCGGTCGACAGCGCATCGACATGCAGGCCGGGGTCGACCGCATGGCCGGCCTCGCGCAGCACGTCGGACAGGCCGGCATAACGGTCGCGAAATTCGGGATAATGGCTCGATGCGTCGCCCAGAAAGGCGATCCGGCTGCATCCGCGCGCGATCAGGTGCGCCCCCGCATCACGCCCGCCACGCCGGTTGTCGCAGCCGATCGTCATCCCCAGCGCATGCTGGTCGACCGATCCCCAGCGCACGAAATGCGTGCCCTGCGCCACCAGCTGCTCCAGCCGGGTGCGATAGATTTCATAGTCGCCATAGCCCAGCAGGATGATGCCGTCGGCCTTGCGGCTATCCTCATAATCGACATGCCAGTCGGTCGAGAGCTGCTGGAAACTGGTCAGCAAATCATAGCCGCGCTTGGCGCAGGTCTGCAGGATCGGCCCCAGCATCGACAGGAAGAAGGGATTGATCCAGCTTTCGTCGGGCAGCAGATCCTCGAAGAAGAGAAGGGCCAGCGTATTGCTCTTGCCCCGCCGCAGCGAGGATGCATTCTTGTCCACCGTATAGTTGAGCTGCCGGGCGATCGCCTCGACCCGCAGCCGCGTCGCCTCGCTCACCGTCTTGTCGCCGCGCAGCGCGCGCGACACGGTCGGCTGGGACACGCCGGCCAGCGTGGCGATGTCGAAGGATGTCACTTTGTCGTTGGCGGCCATGGCGCGACCCTACGCCAGCGAGTCTCCATTGGGAATAGAAGGGTTTGAAACCGGTCTGAATACGTATGCCGCTCCCTTGGCCCGCCCTGTCCCCGCCGACTAAGAAGGGGCCAAGCCGCGGCAATCGGGCACAAGCGGCAATGGGAGGGATGAAGGCCATGCGCGGACGAACGGCAATGCTGCTGGCTGCGCTCTGCGCGCTTCCCGCGCCGGCGTTGGCGCAGGATGACGGCTTTCGCGCCCGCCTGCCCGAAGACGAAGTCATCTATTTCGTCCTGCCCGACCGGTTCGACAATGCCGACCCCGCCAATGACAAGGGCGGCCTCAAGGGCGACCGGCTTCAGACCGGCTATGATCCCGCGTCCAAGGGCTTCTACCATGGCGGCGACATACAGGGGCTGATCCGCCGGCTCGACTATATTCAGGGTCTGGGCGCCACCGCCATCTGGGTCGGGCCGATCTTCCGCAACAAGCCGGTGCAGGGCCCCAAGGGGCAGGAAAGCGCCGGCTATCACGGTTACTGGATCACCGATTTCGAACATGTCGATCCGCATTTCGGCACCGACGCGGATTTCGCCGCGCTGGTGAAGGCCGCCCATGGCCGGGGGATGAAAGTCTATATGGACATCATCGCCAACCATACGGCCGACGTGATCCAATATCGCGAATGCGCCGACCGGCCCTGTCCCTATCGCTCGCGCGCCGACTATCCCTATCAGCGGCGCGGCGGCGTGGCCGGCCCGGCGATCAATCCGGGTTTTGCCGGCGACGCCGATCATAGCGCCGCCAATTTCGGCAAGCTCACCGACCCCGCCTATGCCTACACCCCCTTCGTGCCGAAGGGCGAGCAGGCGGTGAAGAACCCGGCCTGGCTCAACGATGTGCGCTATTATCATAATCGCGGCGAGACGACCTATTCGGGCGAGAGTGCGACCATGGGCGATTTTGCCGGGCTCGACGATCTGATGACCGAACATCCGCGCGTGATCGCCGGCATGATCGACATTTTCGGCGGCTGGATCGACCGCTTCGGCATTGACGGTTTCCGCATCGACACGGCCCGGCATGTCGATCCGCATTTCTGGCAGCAGTTCGTCCCCGCCATGCAGGCACGGGCGAAAGCGCGCGGCATCCCCAATTTCCATGTTTTCGGCGAAGTCTATGTCGAGACGGTCGATGCCGGCCCGCTCGCCTGGCACACCCGCGAAGGGGGCTTCCCCGCCGTGCTCGACTTCGCCTTCCGCCAGACCGCGCTGGAAACCGTCGCGGGCAAGGCGGCGACCGCGACCTGGGAACGCATGCTGACCGGCGACGCCCTCTATCAGGGCGGCGCCGCCACCGCGCGCCAGTTGCCGACCTTCGTCAGCAATCATGACGCCGGCCGTTTCGCCACCTTCGTCCGCCGGGCCTTCCCACAGGCGGGCGAGGATGAAGTGCTGCGCCGGGTGATGCTCGCCAACGCCATGCTGCTGACGCTGCGCGGCGTGCCGACCATCTATTATGGCGATGAACAGGGTTTCGTCGGCGATGGCGGCGATCAGGACGCGCGCGAGGATATGTTCGGCAGCCAGGTGGCGAGCTATAACGACAATCGCCTGCTCGGCAGCACTGCCACCACCGCCACCGCGCACTTCGATCCCGCCCATCCGCTCTATCGCGAGATTGCGGCGCTCGCCCGCCTGCGCACCGGCCATGCCGCCCTGCGCCGGGGCAACGAGACGATCCGCGCGCGCGGCGACGAGCCCGGCCTGTTCGCCGTCTCCCGCTTCGATCCCGACACGGGCGCGGAATATCTGATCGCCTTCAACACATCGACCGCGCCGATCAGGGCGCAGGTTCAGGTGGATACCGCCTCCACCGCCTTCGACACCCTTGCCGGCGCGGCCTGTTCCCCGCGCGCGTCCGCGCCCGGCAGCCTCGCCCTCGACCTTCCTCCCCTTGGCTACAGCGTCTGCGCTGTACGGAGCGCTAATCCGCAATGACCGATGCACTGACTCCCTGGTGGCGCGGCGCCACCATCTACCAGATCTATCCGCGCAGCTTCGCCGACTCCAATGGCGACGGCATCGGCGATCTGGCCGGCATCACCGCCCATCTTCCCTATGTCGCCTCGCTCGGCGTCGATGCCATCTGGCTCTCGCCCTTCTTCAAGAGCCCGATGCGCGACTTCGGCTATGACGTGTCGGATTATTGCGATGTCGATCCGATCTTCGGCACGCTCGCCGATTTCGACGCGCTGATCGCCCGCGCCCATGACCTCGGCCTGCGCATCATCGTCGATCAGGTCTGGGCCCATACCTCCGACGAACATCCCTGGTTCATCGAAAGCCGCTCCAGCCGCCAGAATGACCATGCCGACTGGTATGTCTGGGCCGATGCCAAGCCCGACGGCACGCCGCCCAACAACTGGCAGTCGGTGTTCGGCGGCCCGGCCTGGACCTGGGATGCGCGGCGCGGCCAATACTACATGCACAATTTCCTGAAGGAGCAGCCGCAGATCAACCTGCACAATGGAAAGGTGCAGGCGGCGGTGCTGGATATCGTGCGTTTCTGGCTCGACCGCGGCGTCGACGGCTTCCGCATCGACGCGATCAACCATTCGATGCCTGACCCGCAACTGCGCGACAATCCGCCTGCGCCCGAAGACGGCCGCATCCGCACGCGCCCCTATGATTTCCAGATCAAGCGCTACAGCCAGAGCCACCCGGACATTCCGCTGTTCCTGGAAAAGGTGCGGTCTGTGTTCGACGAATATCCCGATCGCTTCACCGTCGCCGAAGTCGGCGGCGATGACAGCGATGCGGAGATGAAGGCCTTCACCCAGGGTGATCACCGCCTGAACACCGCCTATGGCTTCGACTTCCTCTATGCGCCCAAATTGACCGCGCCGTTCCTGAAAGACGCGCTGTCGCGCTGGCCGGCGGAGCAGGGGATTGGCTGGCCGAGCTGGGCGTTCGAAAATCATGATGCGCCGCGCGCCGTCTCGCGCTGGGCCGGCGACATCGACGCCCATGCCTATTGCCGGATGAAGATGCTGCTGCTGGCCTGTCTGCGCGGCAATATCTTCCTCTATTATGGCGAGGAACTGGGCCTGCCGCAGGTCGATATCGCGTTCGAGGATCTGCAGGATCCCGAAGCGATCGCCAACTGGCCGCTGACCCTGTCGCGCGACGGCGCCCGCACGCCCATGCCCTGGACCGGCGCGGCCCCCTGGCTGGGCTTCTCCGATGCCAAGCCCTGGCTGCCGGTGGGGGAGGCGCATCGCCCGCTCGCCGTCGATGCGCAGGAAGCCGACCCTGCCTCGCTGCTCCACTGGACGCGCGAGGTGCTGGCCCTGCGCAATGCCACCCCGGCGCTGCGCAGCGGCACGATCACCTTTCTCGATACGCCGGACGATCTGCTCGCCTTTGAACGGACGCAGGACGGGCAGCAGCGCCTCTGCGTCTTCAACCTCGGCACCGGCCCCGTCGCCTGGCGCCCGGCTGATGCGGACCGCTGGCAGGTCGAACTGTCGACCGGCAGCATCGCCGACTGGAATTTCGCCCCCGCATCCGGCCTCGTCGCCGCCTTCCAAGTTTAAGGACGTTCCCATGACGCGACTGACCGTGCTCGCTCTCCCGCTCATTGCCCTGGCGCTAGCGCCCACCGCCGCGCGCGCCGATGTGGTGGCCAAAGCCGCCTCGCCCGACGGCCATATCACCCTCACCATCAGCCTCGATGGCGAGGGGCGCCCGAGCTATGCCGTGCAGCGCAATGGCAAGCCGCTGATCGCCGACAGCCGCCTCGGCTTCATGTTCACCGACGCGCCCAAGATCGAGCGCAACCTGACGCTCGCCGACAGCAAGCAGGCGAGCAGCGACACGAGCTGGACCCAGCCCTGGGGCGAATGGACCAGGATCCGCGACCATCATAATGAGCTGAAGCTGGTCTTCCGCGAGAAGGGCGATCTCCAGCGCGAGATGGACGTGACCTTCCGCCTGTTCGATGATGGCGTCGCCTTCCGCTACAGCCTGCCGGACCAGGCCAATCTCCATCACGCCAACATCGCCGAGGAGCTGACCCAGTTCGCCTTCGCGCAGGGCGGCACCGCCTGGTGGAAGCCCGCCTATGAATGGAACCGCGAGGAATATCTCTACAACCGCACCCCGCTCGACGCGGTTGGCACCGCCCAGACGGTGATGACGGTGAAGCTGGCCGACGGCACCCATGTCGCCCTGCATGAGGCCGCGCTGGTCGATTATGCGGGCATGAATCTCGCCCGTGCCGAGGGCAACACGTTCCGCGCCGATCTGACGCCGGGGGCGGGCGCCCCCAAAGTGTCGCGCGACGCCGGCTTCTCCACCCCCTGGCGCACCATTGCCGTCGCCGACGATGCCGCCAGCCTTTACATGAACCACATGATCCTGAACTTGAACGAGCCGAACAAGCTCGGCGATGTTTCGTGGATCAAGCCGGGCAAGTTCGTCGGCGTCTGGTGGAACATGATCAAGGGTGAATGGAGCTGGGCGCGCGGCCCCAAACATGGTGCCACTACCGCCAATGTTCGCCGCTACATCGATTTCGCCGCCGCCAGCGGCATCCCCGCCGTGCTGGTCGAGGGCTGGAATGTCGGCTGGGACGGTAACTGGTTCGGCAATGGCAAGGACATGAACTTCTCGCAGCCGACCGAAGATTTCGACGCCGACGGCCTTGCCGCCTATGCGAAATCCAAGGGCGTCACCCTGATCGGCCATCATGAAACCGGCGGATCGGCCAGCCATTATGACGGTCAGCTCGACAGTGCCTTCAAATGGGCGGCCGACCATGGCGAGCAGGTGGTGAAGACCGGCTATGTCACCGACGCCGGCCAGATCGAGCGGGTCGATGCCGATGGCACGAAGCATCGCGAATGGCATGAAGGCCAGTGGATGGTGAACCATTATCTGCGCGTCGTGCAGACCGCCGCCAAATATCATGTCAGCATCGACAGCCATGAACCGGTCAAGGATACCGGCCTGCGCCGCACCTACCCCAACTGGGTCGCGCGCGAAGGCGGCCGGGGCATGGAATATAATGCCTGGGTCGGTGGCAAGAACCCGCCAGAGCATGAGGCGAACCTGGTCTTCACCCAGTTGCTGGGCGGCCCGATGGACTTCACGCCGGGCGTGCTCAGCCTGTCGGGTTCGGAAGGCAGCACGATCCACTCGACCATCGCCAAGCAGCTCGCCCTCTATGTCGTCCTTTATTCCCCGGTCGTGATGGCGGCCGACACGCCGGAAAATTACGCCAAATATCCCGGCCCCTTCCAGTTCATCAAGGATGTGCCGACTGACTGGTCCGACACCCGCGCCTTGAATGGCGAGGTCGGCGACTATGTCACCATCGCGCGCAAGGCGAAGGGCAGCGACGACTGGTATCTGGGCGCGGTCGGCGATGAACAGGCGCGCTCGTCCAAGGTCACGCTCGACTTCCTCGATGCCGGCCGCAGCTATACCGCCGAAATCTATCGCGACGGCCCCGGCGCCGACTATCGCACCGAGGCACGCCACGCGATCGTGATCGAAAAGAAGCAGGTGAAGAAGGGCGACGTCCTCAGCCTCGACCTGGCGCCCGGCGGCGGCCAGGCAATCCGCTTCGTCGCCAGCGGCGGCAAGCGCAAGCGGTGACAGTCCAGTGAACCTCGTCATTGCAAGGGCCGCAGGCCCGCGGCAATCCAGTGGATTGCTTCACCCGGCTATCGCCGGGTTCGCAATGACGAGGCGGCTATGGCCTGTCCTACAGGAAGGCGCTCCTCTATGCTGCGGATTGCAAAAGCCCGGCAGAAGGCAGACTTTCCGATAGGATCAGGCGCTCGCAACTTAATGTCAAAATGTGCGGGAAATGTGCGAAGTTAAGGCGAAGGATGGGGATGGCCGGAATGAATGAGATGGGGCTGGAAACGGGCGCGACGATGTCCGATGGCCGGCCGCGCCAGGGCTTCTGGGGGCTGTGGAATATCAGCTTCGGCTTCTTCGGCATCCAGATCGGCTTCGCGCTGCAGAACGCCAACATGTCGCGCATCTTCCAGTCGCTGGGGGAAAATCTCGACAATCTCGCCTTGCTGTGGATTGCCGCGCCGCTGACCGGCTTGCTGGTCCAGCCGGTGATCGGCCATTATAGCGACCGCACCTGGTGCCGCCTCGGCCGGCGCCGGCCCTATTTCTTCGCCGGTGCGCTGTTCGCGGCGCTTGCCCTGTTCGGCATGCCCAATGCGCCCGGCCTGATGGCCGCCGCGCTGATGCTCTGGATTCTCGACGCCTCGCTCAACGTCTCGATGGAGCCGTTCCGCGCCTTTGTCGGCGACATGCTGGCGAAGGAACAGCATATGGCCGGTTATGCGATCCAGACCGCCTTCATCGGCACCGGCGCGGTGATCGGCTCCTCCACCCCCTGGCTGCTCGACCAGATGGGGGTTTCCAATGTCGCGCCCGCCGGCATGATCCCCGACACGGTGCGGGTCAGCTTCTATTTCGGCGGCGCCGCGCTGTTCCTCGCCGTGCTCTGGACAGTCCTCACCACCCGCGAATATTCGCCCGAGCAGATGGCTCGCTTTGCCCAGGCCAGCGACGCGGCAAGCCAGGAGGCGGCGCCGCCAGTCCCCGCCGGTGGTCCGCTCTGGATCGTCGCCGGCCTTGCCATTATCGCCGCCGTCTGGGGCTGGGCACTGGAAAAGGAGCTGTATCTGCTGGGCGGGCTCCTTGCCGCCTATGGCATCGCCCGCATCGTCGCGCGCACCCTTCATGCGCAGGGGCGGACCGACAATCTGCTCAGCCATGTGGTCGGCAATTTCGCGACCATGCCGGCGATGATGAAGAAGCTGGCGCTGGTCCAGTTCTTCACCTGGTCGGCGCTCTTCATCATGTGGATCTACACGACGCCGGTGGTCGCCCAATATGTCTTCGGATCGGCCGACCCGACCAGCGCCGCCTATAATGAAGGGGGCAATTGGGTCGGCATCCTGTTCGCCACCTATAATGGCGTCGCCGCCTTCGCCGCGCCCTTCCTGCTCCAGCCGCTTGCCCGCCGCATCGGCCAGGCCCGGACCCATGCGCTCGCGCTGACGTTGGGCGCACTCGGCTTCCTGTCCTTCCTGTTCCTGCGCGATGCACAGGCGCTGCTATTGTCGGAAGTGGCGATCGGCATCGCCTGGGCCTCGACCCTCGCCATGCCCTATGCGATGCTCGCCTCCAGCGTGCCGCAGACCAAGCTCGGCATCTATATGGGGCTGTTCAACGCCTTCGTCGTCATCCCGCAATTGCTGGTGGCGACGGTGATGGGCACGATCATGCGCCATTTCTTCCCGACCGAACCGATCTGGACCATGGCCTTTGCCGGCGCCGTCATGCTG
The DNA here is from genome assembly GCF_005281675.1 of Sphingobium sp. MP9-4. NCBI lineage: Bacteria > Pseudomonadati > Pseudomonadota > Alphaproteobacteria > Sphingomonadales > Sphingobiaceae > Sphingobium > Sphingobium sp. MP9-4. The sequence goes on from NZ_LUFI01000056.1 coordinate 32,540, forward strand.
CTGGCGGCGCTCGCCACCCTGCGCTGCCGGGACTGACCGACAGCGCAGAGGGGAAGGGGGACTATCAAGGCGTGATGGGTTTTCCGCATCACGCCTTGATCAAGCCCGCGCGGCGTTTGAGCGTTTCAAGCCGCTGATGCGCAGCATCACTGCGGCTTGCAATCACGCCGCCTGGCGTTCGGCCTCGCCGATGATGGCTTCGGCCATTTCGTCGGCGACCAGCGCGGGGGAGCGCTCCTCGCGCTGGGCCTGGTCCAGTATCTGGGCGACACGGCCGCCGATCTGGTCAACGCGGGCGGCGACGCTGGCGCGGTCCTCGCCCAGATATTCGGCCGACACGCTGATGATGCCGCCGGCATTGGCGACATAGTCGGGCACATAGACGATGCCGCGCGCCCGCAGCAGCTCCGCCACATCGGGCGTCGCCAGCTGGTTGTTGGCCGCGCCGCAGACCAGGCGCGCCTGCATCGCCGCCACGCTCTGCGGATCGAGCGCGCCGCCCAGGGCGCAGGGGGCAAAGATGTCCGCCTCGACCGCGGCGATGTCGGCCACGTCCACCACATTCGCGTTCAGCACGGCGGCCAGCGTGTTGCGGCGGCGCGGATCGATGTCGGCGATTACCAGGCGGGCGCCGGCATCGGCCAGGAGGCGGCACAGCGCCGCGCCGACATTGCCGGTGCCCTGCACCGCGACCGTCAGGTCGGACAGTTCGGCGCCCAGCGACTGGCGGGCGGCCGCCTGCATCGCCTCGAACACGCCCAGCGCGGTCCAGGGCGACGGATCGCCACCGGCTGCGCCCTCGGCGACATCCAGCCCGGCAACATGGCGGGTCTGGCTGGCGACCGCCTGCATGTCGGCGACGCTGGTGCCGACATCCTCGGCCGTGACATAGGTGCCACCCAGTTCCTCGACCGCGCGGCCGAACGCCTGGAACAGCGCGACCCGGTCGAACTCGCCTTCGGGCCGGCGCAGCACCGCCTTGGCGCCGCCAAAGGGCAGGCCGGCCATGGCATTCTTGTAGCTCATGCCCTCGGCCAGGCGGCAGGCATCGTCCAGCGCCGCGCCGATATCGGCATAATGCCAGAAGCGGCAGCCGCCGGCGCCCGGCCCGATCGCGGTGCTGTGGATGGCAATCACGCCGTCCAGCCCGCTGGCGGGATCAAGCAGCCGCACCGACTGCATCGGCGGGTTCAGGCGGGCAGGACGGGAAACCATATTCTTCTCCTCGGGATGATGCCGCCTTATCGCTGGTCGCCAGAGAAGAATCTTGCCTGATTTGAAGCCCGATATCGCCAATATGAGGATGAATTATCCTGTCATCGGCGATATGTAGGAAAATATGATCGAACTCGACCATTTCGAGCGGAAGATTCTCCGCGAATTGCAGCGCGATGCCAGCCAGACCACGGCGGAGATCGCGGACAAGGTCGGGCTGACCCCGTCGCCCTGCTGGCGCCGCATCGACCGGCTGGAAAAGGAAGGGCTGATCCGCAAGCGGGTGGCCTTGCTCGACCGGCGCAAGGTCGGCCTCAATGCCCAGGTCTTCGCCCAGGTAAAGCTCAACGCCCATGGCCGCGCCAATCTGGACGAATTCAGCGCCGCGATCGGCGGATTTCCCGAAGTGCTGGAGGCGTTCGTGCTGCTCGGCACGATGGATTTCATGCTGCGCATCGTGGCCAAGGATATCGAGGCCTATGAACGCTTCTTCTTCGAACGGCTGAGCAAGCTGCCCGGCGTCCAGGAGATCAACTCGACCGTCGCCCTGTCGGAAATCAAGTCGACCCACGAACTGCCGATATGACATGGCGGCCGGTTGGGACCGGCCGCCACGCCTCACATCTTATTTGCGCTGTGCCTGGCTGGCGTCGCGGGCCGCGCGGAATTCGCTGTCGCTCGACCAGTTGGGCCAGTCATGGCCGTCGGCGACGCGGCGACCGACATTGTAGAGCAGGGTCATGTCGCCCTCCCAGCTGCTGGTGTTCCAGCTGTCGTCATACTGGTCGGCCGGCTGGTGATAGCGATCGCGGGTATAGATATCGCCCAGTTCCTTGCCTCGCGCCGCGCCGCCATTCACCAGTTCGCGGCCCGGATTGAACGAGATGGCGGGCACGCCGCGCTTGGCCATCGGGAAATGGTCAGAGCGGTAGAAGCTGCCCGCTTCGGGGCGCGCATCCGGCGTATAATGGCGGCCCAGCTTCTCGCCCTCCTGCGTCAGCAGGGTCAGCAGGTCCAGCTTCGCCGCGCCGGAGATGGAGAAGTTCACCGTCTTCTCGGCGGCGAAGGGGCCGTCCATGTTGATGACGCCGGCCGTGGTCGCCAGCGGGCGCAACGGATTGTCGGCATAATATTCCGATCCCAGCAGGCCCTTCTCCTCGGCCGTCACCGCCAGGAACAGCACGCTGCGCTCGGGCTTGGGGCCCTTGGCATAGGCACGGGCCAGTTCCAGCAGCGCGGCGGTGCCCGACGCATTGTCGCGCGCGCCGTTATAGATGGTGTCGCCCTTCGCGTCCGGCGCGCCGATGCCCAGATGATCCCAGTGCGCCGAATAGATGACGGTCTCGTCGGGATATTTGCTGCCCGGCAGGATGCCCGCGACATTGTGCGAGGTGATGATTTCCGACTTCACCGCATAGTCGGCGCTCATCGTTGCTTTGAGCGTTATGGGCTTGAAGTCCTTCTTGCGCGCAGCCGCCTTGGCCGCCTCGAAATCGACGCCCGATGCGGCCAGCAGCTTGGCCGCCAGATCCTTCTGGATCCAGCCTTCCATCTGGGTGTGCGCGCTCTTGGGATCGGCGCGGACGATGTCGAACATGGTGTTGGTGTTGCTGTTCTTGACCGTCGCCCAGCCATAGGAGGCCGGCTCGCTTTCATGCACCACCAGCACGCCGGCGGCGCCCTGGCGCGCGGCTTCTTCATATTTGTAGGTCCAGCGGCCATAATAGGTCATCAGCTTGCCGCCGAAATCGCCTTCGCCACCCTCGAAATCGGGGTCGTTGACGAGCACGACCATGATCTTGCCTTTAAGGTCCACGCCCTTGAAATCGTCCCAGCCGCGTTCGGGCGCCTTCACGCCATAGCCGACGAAGACCAGCGGCAGGTTCGCGAACTTGACCGCCGACTGGCCGGTCTCGGCCGCGCGCACGGCGATTTCCGTGCCCTGGGTCAGCGGCTGGGCCGCGCCGCCCACGGTCATCGACAGGCTGGGCGTGCCGGTGATGTTCGACATGCGCAGCGGCACGTCCTGGAACCATGTGCCCTTGTCGCCCGCGGGCTTCAGCCCGGCCGCCGCCATCTGCTTGGCGATATAGTCGATCGTCTTGGTCTCGGCGCGGGTCGCCGGGCCACGGCCTTCAAACTCGTCGCTGGCCAGAATCTTGATGTCGTTGACGATGCGCGCGACGTCGAACTGCGGCGCGGTCGTGGCCGCCACGGCCAGGGCGGAAGCGGACAGCAGCCCGGCACAGGCCAGCGTCCGCCAGGCGGCGCGGGAGGCACGGGACAGCGGCGACATCGTCATGGGTAACTCCTTATCTCTCTTGGATATTGCGCGGCGCGAGTCAGCGGCCGGCAATGCGAGGGGATAATGCCCATGCGACGCCATATGTCGATATGGCGTGGAATTTTAGGTCGCCGCCGCCATCCGCAAGGGGACGGCGGCGGCGCTCTTGTCACACCAGCTTGTTGGTGCGCACCAGTTCGCGATACCAGTCGGCGCTGAGCTTGGGCGTGCGCTTCTGGGTCTTGAAGTCGACATGGTGGATGCCGAACAGCTTGGTATAGCCATCCTCCCACTCGAAATTGTCCATCAGGCTCCAGACGAAATAGCCCTTCACCGGAATGCCTTCGCGGGTCGCGCGCTGCAGGTGGGTGAGGTAATTGCGCAGATACATGACGCGGTCGGTGTCATAGACCTTGCCGTCTTCGGCCACCTTGTCGTCCGCCGAGCAGCCATTTTCGGAAATGTAGAGGCCCTTGGGCTTCCAGTTCTCGCTGATCGCGCGCATCCCCCAATAGATGACCTCGGGCGTGACATAGAGCCAGGGGGAGGGCATGCGCGGCGCCTGACCCGGATGGGGCAGAATCTTGTAGCCCGACGGCGCACTCTCGTCGGCGCGGACGGTGTTGCCGGTATAGACATTGACCGACAGGAAATCGAGCGGCGCGCCGATCAGCTTCATGTCGCCTTCCTTGACCACCGGCGCATCCTTGCCCTGCGCGGTCAGGTAGCTGTCGATGTAGCGGCCTTCCATGATGGCGGTGAGGAACATGGCGTTCTCTTCGCGCACGGCCTTCTTCACCGCCTCGATATGCTCGGGCGTCTCGATCGCGGGGACATAGATGTTGGGATTGTCGGCAATGCCGACCTGCGTGCCCGACTTGGTCGCGGCGCGGATCGCCTGCACGCCCAGGCCATGGGCCAGCACGCCATGGTGGCGCACCTGGTTCACCTCCTTCATCGGCAGCTTCAGGCCCGGCGCCTTGCCACCGGTCATGTAGCTGAGGTCGGTGAAGCAGCGCAGCTCGTTGAGCGTCATGAAGTTCTGCACGCGGTCGCCCAGCTTGCCGGCGGTATAGCCGGCATAGTCGGCAAAGGCGTAGCTGGTGTCGCGATTCTGCCAGCCGCCCGGCAGGGCATGGGGCAGATCCCAGTGGAACATGGTGACATGCGGGGTGATCCCCGCCGCCAGCAGCCCGTCGACCAGACGGTTATAATAGTCCAGCCCCTTGGCATTGGGCTTGCCCCGGCCATTGGGGAAGATGCGCGACCAGGCGATCGAGAAGCGATAGGCCTTGACGCCCAGCGCCTTCAGCAAGGCGATATCGTCCTGATAGCGGTTATAGCTGTCGCAAGCGACGTCGCCGGTGTCGCCATTGGCGACCTTGCCGGGCGTGTGGGAAAACACGTCCCAGTTGGTCTGTCCGCGGCCATCCGCGTTCACGGCACCCTCGATCTGATAGGATGCGGTGGCGCAACCCCACAGGAAGTCGGAGGGGAAGGCGAGGCTGCCCTGCGGCGCGCCGGCGGCCGCGGCTGCGGCCTGCGCGTTCGCACCGGTGCTGCCGGCCAGGCCCGCGCCCA